>CALYYZ010000045.1 GCA_945607165.1 uncultured Ruminococcus sp.
TTATTATTGCCAACAAAAATGATACTGACTTTTTCATTGTATTTCTTCTCTCCTTAGTAAACACCTCATAAACGGCTTTTTCGTTATTTATCGGCAGTTTGATGAGATTATCTTGTCAAATATTCCTGAATTGCAGTGCCGTCCTCAATGGTAATAATTGAGTCATTATTGAAGTCGGCATTAAGCTTTCTTACCTCGCTTAGCTCAGTGCTTTGAGCAAGATATTTCTGAATCTTTGTAACCGCCAATCGCAACCTTTACAGGCCATTTCTGAATCATTGTAACATCGGAAATCATAACAGTTGAATCAAGATCAACATCACCGAGCAAGCTTACGCTCGCTCCCTCTCCTATTGTGACAGCCTTAATTACAAAGGTGCCGCCTATTGAATCGTTGTTGTTATCCCTGTACCAATCCATCAAATCTACGAACTCTCCGTTTTGGAAAATATAGCTCTGCTCACGCTTTGAAGCGTTGAGGAAAATATACTGCTTTGTCTGAGAATTTCTCAGCCACTCTCCCACACCTATACCGCTCTTTACAAAGCCGTTGTCTGTTTGGGAAATTCCCTCGTTCACAGCAGAGGTATCAATGCAAACAGCTATTCCTCCGTAGCCGAGAGGAAGGGAAAAATCAGAAATATCAGCGCATACATAGCCGGAATAAGGCACAGTTCCGCTGCCGAGCTTTTTCCATTTTTCGGGATCGGCTTCAAGTGTTCCTCGGGCATTGGCGGGAACATAGCTGACGGTGTATTCGGCTCCGCTGCACCTTGTTGCAAAAACCACCTTATCAAGGGTATTATGTCCGTTTGAAAAGTCAAACTTATTGACAAAGGTTGACTTTTCCTCTTGAAGATAAGTAAATTCATAGGTTGCGCCAAAAATCTCATTTTGCTCAAGCCGGACTTTTGGAGTAATTTCTTCAAAAGAGTTGATTGTAAAATTGATATAGGTTTTATCCTTTAGCAGCAGCTTGTCCTCATAGGATATCCATAAATATCCACCGATTGGATTATAGCTTCCGCTGCTGTTTTTTATCAGCCATGCTCCGTTGCTTTGAGGACGAACAGAGCTTATGGCATCAAATCTGCTCTTTGAATAATTATCATCCCAGCCGACAATTTCAATCGAGTGACCCATGTAGCTGCCGGAATATGAGGGCGGCATATAGTAGGCGGTTTTGTTGTTGCTAAGGCACTCCGGTGTTGTTCCGTAGGAGGCAAAGACTCCTCCGTTGTTCATTATAGCCCTTTTAACAGCGGCTGTGTCCCCTGCGGATATATACTCAATACCGGTTACACCGAATCGTGCGAGGTTAGTAAGAGCCGAATCACCCTTTGATGCATAAGACAGCGCAATTTCTCCCGCTTCATCCTCCGAGACGGCTCCTTGCCACGAGGTAAAGTAGCCTGTTGCAATTTCCGTGAAGCCTGCTTCAAAGGGATTTCTCTGCCAGCCTGTAGAATCGCTGCGCTTTGTTGCCCAGAGATTCATATGGTTTGGCGACATATTGCCGGATGAAACACCGTTTTTAAGCAGAGCCGACTCAAATACTCCGAGGCTGCCATAAGCCCAGCAGTCATTATAGCTCTGGCTTTTCACAGGAGTAACATATCCTAATTCAGCCGAGCTGTATGAGTCGGGGAAGCTGTCATTTTCCGTCCCGTAAGCTGTTTGGGAATCAGAGCCAACCGAAGCTATCCGGGAAGGGTCAAGCTCTGCGGCATAAGCTGTCGTAACACAAGCCGACGCAAAACACAAAATCACCGCAATAATTATAACGGAAGCTTTAGAAAATCTGTATTTCATATTATTTTCTCCGAACCTATACTAAAACCTAATTAAAAAACCTATAAAGCTATTACTAAGGATTTAGTATTAATTTTTCATACTGATTATATCAAATCAAAATTCCATTGTAAAGAATATAAATAAATATGTTCCAAATAATATACTATGGAAACATTGAATAAATCACACTTAATAGCTGTTTGCATTTTTCCGCCGGTTTGCCCAAAAATCTGCCGGTGCAATATGCGCAGACGATTTAATCAGTGTTTTCCAAGGAATAAACAATATGGGAGACAGATTTATGCAGATAAGAACCGATCTTGCGGTGGAAGCCCGAGAGCTTGCCGGCGAAGACATAAGCGGTGTTGAATACAAAACCTATCGCCAAAGCGGTCTTGAGATTTCACGAATAACTGTAAAAAGCCGAAAAGCAAGCCATTCTCTCGGAAAGGAGCCGGGAACATATATTACCGTCGAGCTTCCGTCACTTACAGACAATTTCACCGAAACAGACGAAAGGCTGAAAATAATCGGGCTTGAAATCCGCAGACTGCTTCCCGTTAACGGACTTGTGCTTGTTGCCGGTCTTGGGAATATGGAAATCACTCCCGATTCACTGGGACCTAAAACAGGGCTTAGAGTGCTTGCAACAAGACACATAACAGGCGAAATCGCACGATCAACAGGGCTTGACAGGCTGCGCCCGGTTGCCGTGATTCAAACAGGAGTAACCGGTCAGACGGGAATAGAAACCGGCGAATATATCCTGAGTGTTGTTCGCAGAATCAAGCCAACAGCCGTTATTGTTATAGACGCTCTTGCCTCACGCCGTCCCGAAAGGCTCGGCAGAACGCTTCAAATAAGTGATACGGGGATTGCACCGGGTGCAGGAGTAGGCAACCACCGCACAAGAATCACCAAGGATACAATAGGAGTGCCGGTTATTGCTATAGGAGTGCCGACGGTAATTGATGTAAAAACAGTGATAAGCGAGTTTTCGGATAAAGAAACAGAACAAAGCAAGGAAGCTTTGCTCGGCTTCGGCGAAAATATGATTGTAATTCCCAGAGAGATTGATCTGCTGACCGAAAGAGCCTCAAGGCTTATTGCTTTTGCACTAAACGGTGCTTTGCAAAATGAATTTGATCTGCCCGACTTAGTTTCGCTGATGTAATACAAAAATTTTTTCAGCATATAATTTTATGAAGCGGGTGATTGTATTGAAAAAAAACGGAAGATTATCAAAATTTCTAAAGTATACAGTTTCAGCTTTGATTCTAAGCCTTGCTGTGATTTGCGTAGCCAGACGAATACCCGAATGTTTCGGCGCACAAAATCCCGCAGTATTAGCAGCCGCAATCACTCTGAACAAGGGTGAAATAAAAAATATTGAGGAAACAAAGCCCACTGACAACAAGACAGAAAGCAGTGAAGCAATAATTCCGACAGAGAATAATAATACTATTGACTCAAGCGAAAGGGATAAATCCGATTACTATAACTCCTTTGCAAGGCACGAAGGTGAGGAAAAATACAGTATAGAGGAAAGAACCATTGCAGGCGGAGCAACTCAGGTTGACTCCTGCTACATAAAAAACAAAACGGGTCTTGACTTGGACTTTGACTCCATATTGAATGAAAAGCTCAGCTTTGATATTAAGAAAAATGACTCTCCTCAGGTTTTGATATATCACACGCATACGGGCGAGGCATATATTGACGAGGATGTTGACTTTTTTTATGACAGCTTTTACTCTCGTACACGAAACAATGATTTTAATGTTGTAGCGGTAGGAGAACAGCTTGCAAAATCGCTTGAAAGCAGAGGGATAAAGGTTATCCACGACAAGACAATCCACGATTCAAGCTACAACGGCTCATATGACAGGAGCGTCCAGACAGTATTCAGCGATATGGAAAAATACAAGGATATCAAGGTGGTGCTTGATATCCACAGAGACGCAATAGGAACGGAGACTAATAAGGTTAAGCCTGTTTTTGAGTACAAGGGCAAAAAAGGTGCCCAGATTATGATTCTTGCCGGCTGTGACGCCTACGGAGAAAGAGGATTTGATAATTGGCAAAAAAATCTGAGCTTTGCGCTTAAAATTCAGAATACCGCAGAAAAAATGTATCCTAATATGACAAGGCCGATAAGCTTTGACTTTTTTGCTTACAACGAGTATGTATGTGACGGCTCGCTGCTCATTGAGGTCGGTGCCGAAGCAAATTCGATAGATGAAGCGCAATACACTGCTCAGCTTCTCGGAAATGTGCTGTATGAGGTGCTTAAATAGAAATTGCACCCAAAAGGGCTGACCGAATAAAACGGTCAGCCCTTGAAAACTGTACTGTAAATAACTTGCACCGAAATTTCACATTATTTCTGTGAGTGGTATTTACTGCATATTATTTAGCCTTTTCAGGGAGCGCATACTTTTTCTTGTACTCCTTGTAATCGGCATTGTACTGAATATCATCGGAATTTTTCAGCTCGTGAAGGTACTCGTGAGCCTCATAGCCGTTTCGGTTGATTTCGATTACACCGATTGCAATGTTTGAGCAGTGGTCTGAAACACGCTCAATATTTGTAATTAGGTCGCTGAAAACAAAGCCAAGCTCTATTGTACATTCACCGTTTGTCAGTCGCCTGATATGAGCTTCCTTGAGCTTGTCACGAAGCCTGTCGATAACCTGCTCAAGCGGCTCTACCTTTGCAGCAAGCTTAACATCATTGTTAATCAAGGCGAGCGTAGCGTTATTCAGGATTTCCGTCAATGCTCTTATCATAACCTCAAGTCCTGCTCTGGCTTCATCTGAGAACTTAATCTTTTTGTTGTTGATTTCTTCGGCAACCTTTAGAATGTTTACTGCGTGGTCGCTGATTCTCTCAATGTCACCGACAGTATGCAAAACGAGCTGTACTGTCTTGCTGTCTCTTTCAGACAGAGTCTTTTGGCTGAGCTTAACGAGATAGGTAGAGATTACATCCTCATAGGCGTCAACCATATCCTCGTTTTCTTTTATTGTTTCAACAAGCTTATCGTTGTATTCGCCTAACAGCTCCAGTGAACCGAGCAATGTGCCCTCTGAAAGACGAGCCATCTTTGTACTTAAAGCCATTGCACGCTCTGTAGCAAGTGCGGGTGTATTGAGGAAACGCTCGTCCAAAAACGGCATTTCGTTATCCTCTTCATTATCCTTGATTGTAAGACAAGCAAGCTTTTCAAGCTGACTTCCAAACGGAAGCAAAAGAGCTGTAGCGATCAAATTGAAGGCAGTGTGAACAATCGCAATGGACGCACCGTTTACAACATCATCTAAGAACCCGAAGCCGATTATTGCATTAACGGCATAGAACACCGCACAAATTACCAGAGTTCCTATTATATTAAAATACAGATGCACTAATGCGGCCCTTTTTGCGTTCTTTTTTGCTCCTATGCAGGATATAATTGCTGTCACACAGGTACCGATATTCTGTCCCATAACAATGGGAATCGCCATTGAGTATGTTATACTTCCCGTTGAAGAAAGGGCTTGCAGGATTCCGACCGAAGCACTGGAGCTTTGGATAACCGCAGTCAGTGCAGCACCGGCGATAATTCCGAAAATGGGATTATTAAAGGCTGTGAGAATTCCTGTAAAGGTGGGGTCATTTGCCAAGGGCTTAACAGCACCGCTCATCATATTCATACCAACCATAAGCACCGCAAAGCCCACAAAAATAGAACCTAAATTTTTCTTGCCTCCGCCCTTAGAGAACATCAACAGAACAATTCCGATAAAGGCAAATACAGCAGAAAAGCTCTCAGGCTTCAACAGCTTCATAAACAAGCTATCTCCCTCAATGCCGGCAAGGCTGAGAATCCACGCAGTGATGGTTGTTCCGACATTGGCACCCATAATTATGCCTATAGCCTGACGCAGCTTCATTATTCCGGAATTTACAAAACCGACTACCATTACAGTTGTTGCCGACGACGACTGTATTACCGCCGTCACAGCTGCTCCGAGCAAAAAGCCCTTTATGGTGCTGTTGGTCATTTTTTCAAGAGTCTTTTCAAGCTTTCCGCCGGAAAACTTTTCGAGTCCATCGCCCATTGTATTCATTCCGTACAGGAAAAGGGCAAGTCCGCAAAGCAAACTTAACACAGAAAATAAATCCATAGAATACTCTCCTTTTATCAGTAAGATGATATAAAAGCAAAGTAATATGTTTGTAAACGAAATGTAAAATCTATGTAAAGTTTATCAAATTCGTCAAATTTCAGTAATTTTTTCTTTACACAGAAAACTTATTATTCAATTATTATGTTGATGTACTTTATTTATATTCCGTATTTATATGCAAAGCAGGGCACATCCACAGTGGGATATGCCCTGTTGTCAAGTCATAATTATTCTTACTAAAATACTACAGAAAAGGTAGTTCCGCTGTCGCCGCTTTCAACCAAAACCTTGCCGCCGTGAAGCTCAGCAATATGCTTTACTATAGCAAGTCCGAGTCCGGTGCCGCCTGTTTCCTTTGAACGGCTCTTGTCAACACGGTAAAATCTCTCAAAAATTCTGCTTTGATGCTTTTCCGGTATTCCTATTCCGGTGTCACTTACCTTCAATATGGTATGCCCGTCTTCAATTTTTGTTGAAATCACAACGCTTCCGTCGGGCTTATTGTAGCGAATTGCATTGTCGCAGAGGTTGTATATAAGCTCATAAAGCTTGCTGCGACTACCCTGAATGACTGCTCGTGGTGTGACCTCTGTCATAATTGTTATTCCGCTTTTCTCAGCGTTTGAACGCAGATCCTCTGCTACCTCAGATGCTACAACGGACACATCTACATTTGTAAAATCTTCATCGGAAGCATTCTCATCAAGCTGAGAAAGCTTCATTATGTCTCCGATAAGCGAAAGAAGTCTGCCCGATTCCTTTTGAATTTTTGCTGCAAAGCCCTGAACATCATCGGGTCTGGCAAGCCCGCTTGCAATGATTTCCGCATAACCTGAAATGGAGGTAAGTGGGGTTTTTAGCTCGTGGGTAACATTTGCGGTAAATTCTCTGCGCATTTTTTCCGCTTTTTTCTTTGCGGAAACATCAATGATAAGGCAAATAACACCGTTTTGCTTCTTGCCGGAAAAAACAGGATTCGTTATAAATTGGAGCACCCTGCCGTTTAGGGTTATGTCTCCGCTTTTGCCCTCTCCCTCAAGAGCACTGTCAACACATTCGACAACAGTTTCACTTCTCGTATAAACCAAAATATTTTTGTCGAGAATATCCTCCTTATCGGTTCCCAAAAACTTAGCGGCAGAACCGTTGCTCATAAGCACCTTTCGGTCAGTATCAAGCAGCAGAAAACCCTCGGACATATTCTGAATCAGAGTATTTATTTTATCCTTTTCAGTCTGAAGCCTTCGCACCTGTCTGTTAATTTCAAGCTGCTGGCTGCTGATTGTCTGTGCCAGCGGTTCAAGCTCCTCATATACGGAAGTATCAGGGGCTTTTGTCATATTTTCAATGGGAGATATGATTTTTTTTGCAGACCTTTTTGACATTATCAGACATACTATGAACACGCCGGCTGTAATCAACACAATAGCGGGAACTATGCTAACAAACAAGCCGATCATACTGCTGAAGGATTCCGCCGTTCTGAGTACATTGCCGTCAGATGTGCGAACTGCACAGTAGTAGGTAACGCTGTTTAATGTAGCCGAAGTGCGATTACTCATTCCAAATCCGCTTTTGAAGGCTTCAATTACCTCAGGACGGTCTGAATGGCTGCCCATTTCAGCCTCGTCAATATTCAAAGAGTTGTCAAAGATCACCTTTCCGTCGGGAGAAATCAGAGTTATTCTTATGGAGTCCTGACTATGCTTTTCAGCTGTCAGAAGAGACTTGTCAACCTCATAAGAGTCTGCAAGCACCTGAGTATATGCCTTCAGATTTTCGTTTTCCTGCTCGGAAAACACACACCAAAATGCAGCTGTTGAAAAAACGGCCGTTAAAAAAACGGACACAGCCGCAATTATTATGAAGCGGCTGAGCAGTTTTTTCTTTAGCTTCACTCTACTCACCTGCCTTATATCCGACATTGCGTACAGTTTTTATAAGATTTCCACATTCGCCGAGCTTTTGTCGGAGAGTAGTAATGTGCATATCCACTGTTCTGCTCTCTCCCTCAAAATCGTATCCCCAGACATTCAGGATAATATTTTCACGGGTAAGCGCCATACCCTTGTTTTTGAGCAGATACTTTAACAGCTCATATTCCTTAAAGGTCAGACTGCACTGTTCGCCGTTGCTTGTTACAATATGCTTTGAATCGTCAAATACAATTCCGCCTAAAGTAATAACCGTCTGCCTTTCTCCCAAACAACAGCGGCGCAAGATTGCCCTTACTCTTGAGATAAGCTCAAGCACCGAAAACGGCTTAGTAATATAGTCATCAGCTCCCATATCAAGTCCCTTAACCTTATCCATTTCACTGCCCTTTGCAGTAACAAGAATAACAGGAACCGACTTTGTTGCTGCGTCCTGTCTGAGCTTTTCCAAAACGGAAAGTCCGTCAAAATCGGGCAGCATTACATCTAATACTACAAGGTCGGGTATCTCGGCTGAACAAGCCTTGAAAAAGCTCTTGCTTTCCGCAAAGCTCTGCACATCAAAATCGCTGTTTTTGAGTGCGTAGGTTTCAAGCTCTCTTATATCGGTATCGTCCTCAACAATGTATATAAGCATATCATCATACTCCGTAATATTTTTTCCTCCTGATTATACCACAATATCTTCATAAAAGAAATCGTTTTACGCACTTTTTACAAAAATTATACCTGACAGATATATCACGGATATCAGTTTTTATTTCCTATTTGGAATTATATGAAATATTAATTTGACAGATTAGGCTAATAAACACAAAAAGGCTCTGCTTTTACACAGAGCTTTTTTTGCAGATTTTTCTGTTTTACTCTAATAACTCACAGCTCACTGCTGCCCGTTACGGAAAACGCAGCCCACTCTGAAACATTCACAGCGTGGTCACCGATTCGCTCAAGGTATTTTGCTATCATCATAATGTCAATAGCCTCTGAGCCGAGCTGAACATCCGAGTGAATAATTTGTACCGTCTCGGATTTTACCTTGTCAAACAGGCTGTCGATAACATCATCAAGCTCGCTGACGGTTTTCGCAAGCACAATATCCTTTTTTACAAAAGCGTCAATCGACATTGTAACCATCTTCGCCGACTTTGAAGCCATCTCACTTATGTGAGTCATATTTATAACGCTGCTTTTGTTTTTAATATACTGAGACATCTCGGCTATATCTATCGCCTGATCCCCTATTCGCTCAAGGTCTGTGATCATCTTCAGTGCCGCCGAAATATATCTTAAATCATGCGCAACGGGTGCCTGATGGAGCAAAAGCCTGATACAATGATTCTGAATCTTTTTCTCTGCTGAATTAATCAGCTCCTCCTGCTCTCTTGCAGTTTCCAAGCCGTCATCGTTATTGTCCATTATTATTTGAACAGAATTATTTATTGCCTTCTCAACAAGCATACCCATTGCAATGAGCTGATTATTGAGGTTTGAAAGCTCCACATCAAAGTATTCTCTCATTAGCCAAACCTTCCCGTAATGTATTCTTCTGTGCGTTTATCCTTTGGTGAGGAAAATATTGAGTCTGTTGTGCCGCACTCAACCATTTCGCCGAGCAGAAAGAACGCAGTGCTGTCGGATATTCTGAGTGCCTGCTGCATATTGTGGGTGACCATTATTATTGTATAGTCCTTCCTAAGCTTTAGGCAAAGCTCCTCAATTTTTCCGGTTGAAATCGGATCAAGAGCCGAGGTTGCCTCGTCCATCAAAAGCACCTCGGGCTTTACTGCAAGTGCACGGGCAATACAAAGCCTTTGCTGCTGACCGCCCGAAAGTCCGAGCGCACTCTTTTTGAGTCTGTCCTTCAGCTCATCCCATATTGCCGCGTCACGCAGAGATTCCTCTACTATGCGGTCAAGCTCTCTTTTACTCTTTATTCCGTGGGTTCTCGGGCCAAAGGCTATATTATCATAAACGCTCATCGGGAACGGATTAGCCTTTTGAAAAACCATTCCAACCCTTTTTCTGAGAATGTTTATGTCCATATTGCCGTAAATATCCTCGCCGTCAAGCCTGATATCAC
>CALYYZ010000046.1 GCA_945607165.1 uncultured Ruminococcus sp.
TGACATATCAAGTCTTATGAGCGTTTCGGGAGTGTCGAAAAGCTGCTGACTCAACACCTTAACAAGCTCGGTCTTTCCGACTCCGGTGGGTCCCACAAAAATAAATGAAGCAGGTCTGCGGCGAGGCGAAATCTGGCAGCGGCTTCGCTTAATTGCAGAAGCGAGCACCTCGACAGCTTCATCCTGACCGATAATTTTCTTCTTAAGCTCATCCTCAAGGTCGGCAAGCTTTGCAAGCTCGTTTTCACGAATTCTTGAAGCCGGTATTCCCGTCCAAAGCTCAATAACCTTAGCAATATCCTCTTCCGTTACCCTTGAGGTCAGTGTTTCGGGGTCAATTTCTCCTAATTCCGAATCTATTCGAGCAAGATTTGTGTTGACCTCTGCAAGCTGCTCATAGTCAATTTCTTCGGCTGTAGAAAGCTCCTCCTTACGAACCATAAGCTTTACTCGTTCATCTGTGAGCTTGTCGTGCTTTTCCATCTGCTTGTTACGCAGAGCCGCACAGGCGCAGCTTTCATCAAGCAGATCTATTGCCTTATCAGGTAAAAAGCGGTCTGTTATATATCTCTCCGAAAGAACAACCGTTTTTCTTACGACATCATCACTTACAACAACTCTGTGATGGGTTTCATAGTATTCCTTAACGCCGTCAATAACCTCAACGGTCTGTGCAATGGTAGGTTCCCCAACCTTTACAGGCTGGAATCTTCTTTCGAGAGCAGAGTCCTTTTCGATGTACTTTCTGTATTCGTTAAAGGTTGTAGCACCGATTACCTGAACCTCACCTCTTGAAAGTGCGGGCTTGAGGATATTTGCAGCGTTCATAGTACCCTCATTGTCACCTGTTCCGACAAGGCTGTGAACCTCGTCAATAAACAGTATTACATTGCCGCTTTCCTTGATTTCCGAAACAAGTCCCTTGATACGGCTTTCAAACTGTCCTCTGAACTGAGTTCCCGCAACAAGAGAGGTCAGATCAAGAAGCTGAATCTCCTTGTTCTTTAATCTTTGCGGCACATTGCCGTTTGCTATTCTCAGTGCCAGACCCTCGGCAATAGCTGTTTTACCAACACCCGGCTCACCTATAAGGCAGGGATTGTTTTTTGTTCGCCTTGATAAAATCTGAATAACACGCTCTATCTCGGTATCTCTGCCGATTATGCGGTCAATTTTTCCCTCTCTTGCCTTTCGGGTAAGATCCTCACAATAAAGTCCGATGTGCTTTCTCTTCTTCTCTTTTTTTTCCTTTTTGTCCTTTTGAGCGCTCTGAGCATTGCCGCTTCCGGGAGCAGATTTGCCTGCACCGAAAATATTATTAAAGAACGCAGGAAACGCAGGTGCACCGTGAGAAAAGTCGTCGTCACCGTTTCCCTCTTCGGCAAAGCTGTCCATTTGATCTGCAAGGTTATCTGCACCCAGCTGTTCCATAAGCTGAGAAATGTCACCGTTCTCGCCGATATTCTGCATAAGCGAATTCATCTGATCCTGAACATTCTCAAGATCCTCATCTGAAATTCCCATCTTGCTGATAAGATCCTCAACCGGTTTTATTCCAAGCTCCTTTGCACAGCTCAGGCAGTAGCCTGCTGTGGGAGCGTCTTTTGAAGTATTGTTTGAAACAAAAACGACTGCCTGCCGTTTCTTGCATCTCGAACAAAGCATAATGATACCGTAGCCTTTCCGCCCACATCATATATATTTTACAGCCTTACCGTGGGCGAAGAAGGTGTAAGCTAAGGATTGCTGCTCTGAAACCAAAGCCGCAACCTGTTTTTCCTTATTTATTTACCTTTTGGGTATTCTTATTATTCCTATATTCCTTAATCAGCTGAAAATAAATTTTTCCGTAGGAAAACAGTGCATAAAGCATTACAACAGCAGTAATGCCGAGAAGTGAAAAATCTATTATGCTGTTTTCTATTTTGAAAAACGCTTTCAAAGCAACAATAAGCAAGACCGAGAAATAGAAAACGATAGTACCTACCTTGCCGTACCACTTTGCCGCAGGCGGTGTGATACCTTTGTTTATCAGGTCGATTCCGCCGAGAAGCATAATTATGTCCTTTAGCAGCAGTACTACAAGAACAGGCAGAACCGCCGGAACATAAATAACCATACAGATTACCACCGCAAACAGCGTGGCTTTGTCAGCTATCGGATCAAGAATCTTTCCAAGCGAGGTAACCTGATTAAACTTTCTGGCGATCATACCGTCAAAGCAGTCTGTCAAGCCGGATACGGCTATGCAGATTGCAGATAAGATATATTTCTCCGAAAGAAACAAATATACAAAGGGTATTATTAATATGATCCTCAGATATGTAAGTATGTTAGGTATTGTAAATAAATCGCTTACTTTGAATTTCCATTCTTCCTTATTTTCCATAAAACTCCTCCATTACAAGCCCTTCAACCCTTTTACACTGCAAAAAAACCAAATATCGGACCGCTGAACACATTGGAATTAACAGACGGATTATCGGTGGCGGCAAATATCAATGATATTATGTTGACCGCTAACCAGACTAATATAAATCCCTCGGCAAGTCCGAATATACCGCCTAACACCGCATTTATCTGCTTTATTACAGGCAAATTAAATATCTTTGCAATATACCTTATGACAAAGACTTTCAGCAAAACAAAAATAACAACAGAAACAATAAAGAATAATGCTATTGAAATAACAGCGGTAATCAAAGGAGATATTACCGATTCTACAGCCTGAGCCGTAGCCTGTGACGCTTTGCCGCTTATCAATTCCTTTTGAACCTCACCCATACTCACCCCGAATAACGAAAAGAGCGCATAAACAAATGAGTAAATCCACGAGGGCAAAAAATCAAGACAGTTTGCAAGCGTTTGTTCAAAACCGCCTTGCTCAATAGAAGCTTCTATATTTGAAATAAGGCTTTGTCTGATAAACGAGCTGTATATAAGCTCTGACAAAAAGCGGGCAACGATGCCTGCGATAAATGCAGTTACCACAAGTCCCAACAGATTCAGAAGTCCTCTTGCAAAGCCTCTTTTGATTCCTGCTAAAAGGAAAAGGGCAAGAAACAGGATAATGATAATATCAGCTATCATAGGTTCATTCCTTTCCCGCCGCAGTTGTTTCTTCGACGACACTGCTTAAATCAGCAGATCTGATTTGATTCGTACTCAAAATATAGGCGTCTTTTTCAGAGGTCAATATAATCCTCTTTGAACCGGTGCCGACCGGATTTGTATAGCGAATGGTTCCGTCAGAATCGTAAACATATACGGTGTTATTGTCAAGAATAGCGGTTACGCCCTTATATGTACTGATTGACTCTGCCGCATACTCCGTGTTCACTGTGCTTTTTTTCTCGCCGTTGTCATCATAGGTTTCCAGAGCGCAGCTTTTTCCGTCGCCGCTTCGGGAAAGAGCCAGTGTGTACTGATTTGTATCCCTGTTAAAACAATAATTAGCAAGACTTTTTCCCTCATATGTCTTTGTAATTATCTTTTCGGCGTCCTTTTTGGCTATATATGACGCAGACTGACCGACTAACACTGCGCTGCTGTCATTCAGATACTCGCTGTCAACAATCATATCATCGTTTATTGTATATGTTGAAACAGGCTTTTCCTGCTTGAAATCAAGTATATATATACCGGTTTGCAGACCGCCGTCTACCGTTGTAACTCCGTAGGCAACACAGCCTGTACCGTTGCTGTTGAGCGAAATTCCGGTGACATAGTATTCCGAAAATGAGTATTTAAAAATTCTGTTATTATCCTTGTCAAAAACAGAAAGCTCTGAAAAATATCCGCTGCTTGAGGTGACTGTTGCATAAACACCGTTTGAGGCAATATCAGCGGTATATACCGGATAATCTGTTTCTCCTGTATATAAAAGCTTATCAAAGCTTTGAATCTGATATCCTGTAGAGCCAATTCCATATGTAATAAAGCAGTTGCCGTCTGACCTCATAGCCGGATTTGAATGTCTGAGCTGAAGATTTGCAATCTCGCTTCCTGTAGAATTAAGGGAGACAAAGGAGGTGTCAGAGGCATATGCAACCCTGCTCTGATTAACATAAAAATTGCCGTAGGGAACTTCCGAGCCGACAATACTTACAGGATAACCGTTGCCGGCATTTCCGAGAACATCATAAGTCCACCACGAGGAAATATTATCCCAAGTGAGCTTATCTCTGTTTGAAAAAGCAAAAACAATAAGTCCTGCCGCAAGAGCAATGCATATTCCTATAACTATCTTTTTAACCGCCGCAGGAGAAAGATCGGTTTTTTCCTGTTCATAGTCGTCAAGCGGTACATCCTCATAGCTTAAAACACTTCTGTCTGTTGATTTCTTGTCTTTTGCATAATGTCCTTTAATCTTTTTAAACACCCGATTCCCTCCTTTTAGGAAGCAAAACCTTTCCTGTTTTCTTATTACGGGCTATTATTTCTCAACAAAAATCATATATATAGACAAATTCAAAATCTTGTATTAAACCCAATAATACACACAACATAATAATACAAAATAATTATTCTGTCAATAACGGCAAAAGCAATTCTCTGTCAATCTAAGCAAAACAATTACGAACAATTATCCCTCGCTTATCAGCAGCAGCAATCACACTTCGCACAAAATACACTGAGAAAACCTGAATAAATCACACTAATAGCTGTTTGCACATCTTGCCTGCATATTTCCCTAAACATAATTCACACGGTTAAGATAAAGCCCGCAAGCCTGAGCTGTCGGGCCGGCATAGTGTCTGTCTTTTTTTTCGATTATTTCGGGAATGGAATCCACACTGAGCTTGCCCTGCTGAATTCTTAGCAGGGTACCCACCATTATACGCACCATATTGTATAAAAATCCGTCAGCCTCAACCTTCATCGTGACAAGGCTTCCGCTTCGAGTAACAGAAAAGGCTTTTACGGTTCTGACCATATCTCCCCTTTCCCGACTGTCAAGCGTACAAAACGAGGTAAAGTCATGACTGCCGACATATGCCTGCGCCGCCCTGTTAAGCATATTTTCATCAAGCTTATAGCGGTAATGCAGGGCATAGCCATCGAGAAATGGATTTCTTACCTCACTGTTCCATATTTTATAGATATATTCCTTGCTTTTGCAGCTGTAGCGGGCGTGAAAATCCAAGTCAACCTCCACACAATCAAGTACGACTATTGATAAGGGCAGCCAGCGGTTGAGCGCAGCCTTAAGCCGCTGAGCCAAAATGGGGTGGGTTGTTTTCAGGCTTATGCAATACATATTTGCGTGAACACCGCTGTCTGTTCGGCTGCAGCCCTTGACATCAAAATCATCACCGATTATTTTAGATAACGCTTTCTGAAAAGCCTCCTGAACTGTGCAGGCATTTTGCTGGATCTGCCAGCCGTGAAAGTGTTTTCCGTCATATGAAATTGTAATCAACAGATTTCTTAAATTACTGTCGGTATGAATATGTTGCATAAAATTACTCCGAGGATAACAAAAGCGAGTACGGCAAAAGCCATAACATCACGCTTAGTCATATGAATTATTTTCATTCTCGTCCGTCCGTTTCCTCCGTGGTAGCAGCGGCACTCCATTGCGGTAGCAATTTCATATGCTCGTCTAAACGAAGAAACAAAAAGCGGAATCAGTATAGGTATGAGAGCCTTTACCCTTTTCAGAATATTCCCCGACTCCATATCTGCTCCTCTTGCCTTCTGAGCAGAAGTTATTTTGTCGGTTTCTTCAAGTAAGGTAGGAACAAAACGAAGAGCAAGCGACATCATCATTGCAATTTCGTGAACGGGAAAATGAAGCTTATTAAGCGGCTTCATAAGTCGCTCTATTGCGTCGGTAAGCTCTGTGGGTGCTGTGGTAAAGGTAAGGCAGGAGCTTGCAAGAATCAGGCAGATTATCCTCACCGTGACAAAAACGGCTCGGTTGATTCCGCCCACCGTCACCTTGAATATCCACCATTGTGCGATAATTTCGCCGGTTCCGTAGAACAAGTTGAGCAACGATGTGAAAATTACCACAAATATAATTACCTTAAGACTCTTAAAATAAAACTTTGGTGAAATTTTGCTCAAGGCGATCATTACCGCAGACAGCAAAGCAACAAGAGAGAGTGAAAAGTAGTTAAAGGCACAAAAAATAATGACAATATATCCGATAAGCAAAAGAATTTTTGCACGGGAATCAAGCCTGTGTATAATGCTTTTGCCGGGAAAATACTGACCGAAAGCAACATCTCTTACCATAGCTTACCCTCCTTTTTTAGCAGCCGAGTAAGCACCGAAAAGGCTTCGTCTGTCGTAAGAATACCCCGGGGCACATCAACTCCACGCTCACGAAGCTCAAGCATAATACGGGTAATCTGAGGAACCCTCAGGCCGATTTTTGAAAGCTCTTTTCCGTGAGAAAACACCGTTTTTGTGTCCTCATACATAAACAGCTCCGAGTTATTCATAACAATAATTCTGTCGGCTACTCTTGCAATATCCTCCATACTGTGAGAAACAAGCAAAACGGTGTTTTGTCTTTGCTTGTGGTAGTCAACAATCTGAGAAAGGAGCACCTCTCTGCCCATGGGGTCAAGGCCTGCTGTCGGCTCGTCAAGAACAAGCACCTGAGGATCCATTGCGATTACCCCTGCAATGGCGGCCCGCCTTTTTTCTCCTCCCGAAAGGTCAAAGGGTGACTTTTCAAGAAGTTGGGGCTTAAGTCCCGTGAACTCGGCAGCCTTTTTAACAGCCGAGTCAAGCTCAGCTCCGGTGATTCCCTTATTTGCAGGTCCAAAGGCAATATCCTTGTACACGGTTTCCTCAAACAGCTGGTACTCGGGATACTGAAACACCATTCCCACCTTAAAGCGTACGCTTCGGATTTCCTTTGGGTTTTTCCAGATATCCTCGCCGTCAAGTATCACCTTTCCTTCGTTAGGCTTGATAAGGCCGTTGAGCATTTGAACAAGCGTTGACTTGCCGGATCCCGTATGTCCGATAATGCCGACAAGCTCCCCTTTATTTATCTCAAGACTCACATTGTTAACAGCCCTCTTTTCAAAGGGTGTGCCCTGTCCGTAGGTATAGCTTAGGTTTTCAAGTGTGAGAACAGCGCTCATTTAAGCACCCCCTCAAGCATATCCACACAGTCCTGAACCGTCAGGGGGATTTTATCTATTTTTACTCCGCAGCCCTTGAGCCTGTGGGCAAGCTCAGCGGATTGCGGAACATCTAAGCGATGCTTTTTAAGAAGCTCCACCTGAGAGAAGACCTCATCGGGCGTACCCTGAGTAAGGATTTTGCCCTCGTCCATAACCACTACTCTGTCGGATAGCACAGCCTCCTCCATATAATGGGTAATAAGCACAACGGTAATTCCGTCTTCCCTGTTAAGCTTCAAAAGAGTTGACAAAACCTCGTCTCTGCCGTTTGGGTCGAGCATTGCAGTTGGCTCGTCAAGAACAATACACTGCGGCTGCATAGCAAGAATACCTGCTATGGCTACCCTCTGCTTCTGACCGCCCGAAAGCTTGAAAGGAGCTGACTCACGGTAGTCATACATTCCTACCGCCTTCAGAGCAAAGTCAACCCTTCTTCTTATCTCATCAGGCTCTATTCCTAAATTTTCCGGACCGAAGGCTACATCATCCTCTACAATGCTTGCTACAAGCTGATTGTCGGGGTTTTGAAGCACAAGTCCTACCTTTTTTCTTATCTCAAAGGTTTTGTCCTCATCAGCCGTGTCATCTCCGTCAACATACACCTTGCCGCTGTCGGGCAATAGCATTGCGTTGAGATGCTTGGCTACTGTTGATTTTCCGCATCCGTTATGACCTAAAAGGGCGACAAACTCACCCTTTTTAATATCAAGCGAAACACCGTCTATCGCATTTTTTGCGATAAGATCATTTTCGCTGTCGGAATATGAGAAAACAACATTTTCAAGTGAAATAAATTGCATTGATTATTTCTCCCATATTGCGGTTGAACCGCACGGCAGAACAAGTCCCGTGTCGGTCACCTTAAGTCCTATTTCATCGCTTGACACCCTGCCGCCGAAATTATCCCGGAGCAAAATGCCGAGCAGATATTCCATTACAGCCGGAGAAAGTCCGGTAGTGTACGAATTAAGAATAAAAAACACCGGGTCGTCTGACAGCACCTGCCTGCACAGACTTACAAGAGGATAAAGCTGTTCCTCAAGCTTCCATACTTCTCCTCCCGGTCCCCTGCCGTAGGACGGCGGATCCATAATTATTCCGTCATATTTGTTGCCCCTGCGTATTTCCCTTTGAACAAACTTCACACAGTCGTCCACAAGCCACCTGACCGGTCTTTCGGCAAGAGCTGATGAAGCGGCGTTTTCCTTTGCCCACTGCACCATTCCCTTTGAAGCGTCAACATGGCAAACCAAGGCTCCTGCCTGCATACAGGCAAGGGTGGCACAGCCGGTATAGCCGAAAAGGTTCAATATTTTCATAGGGCGACTTTGCGCCTTAATCTTTTCAGATGCAAAGTCCCAATTCACCGCCTGCTCGGGAAACACTCCCGTATGCTTAAAGCCCATGGGCTTAATGTTAAAGGTCATACCGCCGTAGCCTATTGTCCAGCGGTCGGGAACCTTTTTGTACTGCTCCCAGTATCCCCCGCCCTTGTTGCTGCGATGATATCGGGCATGGGCGGAATACCACAGGGGATTTGATTTGTCGGTTGACCATATGATTTGCGGATCGGGACGGATAAGGATAATATCTCCCCAGCGCTCAAGACGCTCTCCGTCAGAGGTGTCAATAAGCTCATAGTCACGCCAATTTTCTGAAACTCGCATTATGATAATCTTTCCCTTACAACCTGTGCAGCTTCCTCTGCAAGGCTCTGAATTTCCTCAAGGTCTTCACCCTCAAGCATTACTCTTACCAACGGCTCTGTTCCGGAAACACGGACTATTATCCTGCCTCTGTCACCGAGTGTGTCGGTAACACGCTTGATTTCAGCCTTGACCTCTTTGTCATTATAAAACGCAAGCTTGCCCTGTGCGCTGACCTTGACATTGATGAGCACCTGCGGCATACGCTCCATTACCTTTGCAAGCTCGCTGAGCTTTTTGCCCGTGCGCTTCATAATTGACAGTATCATTGCTCCCGAAAGCTCACCGTCGCCTGTGGTAGCATAGTCAAGCAAAATAATATGACCGCTTTGTTCTCCGCCGATATTGTAGCCCTCGTTGAGCATTGCCTCAAGCACATAGCGATCTCCCACCTTGGTAGAAACAAACTTCATTTCGTTAGCGTCACAGAACTTGTTAAAGCCCATATTTGTCATTATTGTACCGACAACTGCATTCTTTTTAAGAACACCTCTATCCTTCATATCCTTTGCACAAATCGCAATGAGATAGTCGCCGTCAACAAGATTTCCCTTTTCGTCAACAGCAAGACATCTGTCGGCGTCGCCGTCAAAGGCAAGACCGCAGCAGAGCCTGTGCTCACGGACATAGGCTTGAAGCTTGCCTATATGGGTTGAACCGCAGTCCTTATTTATGTTTACACCGTCGGGCTTATCAAAGAGCATATGCACCTTTACACCTAACTTTGAAAAAAGCTTTTCTGCAGTGCGTGATGACGAGCCGTTTGAACAGTCAAGAGCAACCTCCATTCCCGAAAGATCCTCGCCGATTGCCTTTGCAACATGGTCAACATAGTCATCAACCGCATTTTCCATTGTTGTTACTCTGCCTATATTGCCGTCATAGGTGATATTGTAGGGCACTGCGTTATCAAGCACTATTTCTTCAATTCTGTTTTCAAGGTCATCGGGAAGCTTAGTTCCCTCGGAGCTGAATATTTTAATTCCGTTAAATTCAAACGGATTGTGAGAAGCGGAAATCATTATGCCGGCGTCTGCCTTGTACTTGCCTACAAGATAAGCAACAGCCGGGGTGGGTAC
>CALYYZ010000047.1 GCA_945607165.1 uncultured Ruminococcus sp.
ATCGAATATGCTCTTATAATATTGGACATCGTGCATAGCTCACAGTCCTTTCTAATTTCAATCTGATTGGCCGCTAAAGCGGATATTTTTGTATTATCTATTATAGCCAAAGTACTTCGAATAGTCAATACAATTTTGAAAACAAATTTGCTTTCGAGCGGATATTTTGAAAATGTGGTGCCATTTTTGGCACCCTGCGTGGTACCACGCGATCAGGACTTGCTGTGAAATCCGCGAAAGTTACAGAAAACAGGTTGTATTTGACCCAAAAACCCTGAAAAATACAGATTTTATGCAAGAAACGGATATTACAGACCCCTTCAAGGGGATAGGTCAGGCCTCCTAAGCGAAAGGCCGTGGGTTCGAATCCCGCCGAGGACGCCAAGGGGTTCTGATAAGCAGATTGCTTATCAGAACCCTTTTTACTATCGTATAAGCGATATTTCCCATAAATTTTTTACTATCGTATAAGCGATATTTCCCATAAATTGAAAAAATTGTATTTTACTCTTGACAAT
The DNA here is from genome assembly GCA_945607165.1 of uncultured Ruminococcus sp. Lineage (GTDB taxonomy): Bacteria > Bacillota > Clostridia > Oscillospirales > Acutalibacteraceae > Ruminococcoides. The sequence goes on from CALYYZ010000047.1 coordinate 519, forward strand.
AGAAATTAACAATGCTATAATACCTATATGATTGATAGGTTTAGTAAGAAAAATGGATTACAGCTATCAATATTTAGTGTATGTGACAAAAATGCTTGTATTAGTAAATAATTGAGTCTTTAGCACATATGACTGAAACAGCAAAATGCAAAAATCCAAAAGTTATTCGCCATTTATTCAACAGGCACAATATTAAAGGAGAGTGTATACCATGAAAACATTTGACAGAATTACCGATTTAATCGGCGGTACTCCATTGCTCAGACTCAGCAACTATAATAAACTTAAGAATTTGAATTCTGAGATTTACGGCAAGCTTGAGTATTTCAACCCGGCAGGCAGCGTTAAAGACAGAATTGCCAAGGCTATGATTGATGACGCTGAGAAAAGTGGAGCGTTAAAGCCTGGCTCGGTAATTATTGAGCCGACCAGCGGAAATACCGGCATAGGTCTTGCAGCCGTTGCAGCTTCCAGAGGTTACAGGATAATACTTACAATGCCCGAGACAATGAGTATAGAGCGCAGAAATCTGCTGAAGGCATACGGTGCCGAGCTTGTTCTGACCGAGGGAGCAAAGGGTATGAAGGGCGCTATAGCTAAGGCTCAGGAGCTTGCGGCAGAAACACCTAACAGCTTTATACCAAGTCAATTTACAAATTCAGCAAATCCTGCTGCACACATGGCTTCAACAGGTCCTGAAATTTGGAATGATACCGACGGAAAGGTTGACATTTTTGTTGCCGGCATAGGCACAGGAGGCACAGTCTCAGGTGTAGGAGAATATCTGAAGTCTCAGAATCCGAATGTCAAGGTTGTAGCTGTTGAGCCTGCCGGCTCACCCGTGCTTTCAAAGGGAACACCCGGCCCGCATAAGATTCAGGGTATCGGCGCAGGCTTTGTGCCTGACACGCTGAACACTGAGATTTACGATGAAATAATTACGGTAGAAAACGAGGACGCCTTTGAAACAGGCAGAACACTTGCAAGAAATGAAGGATTGCTTGTAGGCATTTCTTCCGGTGCTGCTGTGTGGGCTGCAACCGAGCTTGCAAAGCGACCTGAGAACAAGGGCAAAATTATCGTTGCCTTGCTTCCTGATACCGGAGAAAGATATCTGTCTACTCCGATGTTCGCAGAGTAAATAAAGCAATCAGAAACGGCTCGCAGCCATTAACTTCGAGCCGTTTTATCATATCATATAATCATTTGCATATTGCTGTCTTTGCTGATCCAAAATATCCTGCAGAGTGATGCCGTCAAGGTATTCATTTATAACCCTGTAAAGTCCTCGCCAAACAGAAAGCGTTGCACAATTATCGCAGTTTTGACATTCATTCGGTTCGTGGTCTAAGCAGGCTACGGGTGACAGGCTGCCTTCGGTAAGCCTCAAAATCTCGCCAACGGTATATTTGTCCGGAGTTCTCGCAAGACGGTATCCGCCCTGAAATCCACGGCTTGTTCTGAGAATGTCCGATCTGTTTAATATGGGGACAATTTGCTCCAGATATTTTTTGGAAATGCTCTGACGCTGCGCAATGTCCTTTAGTGAAACATAGCCGCTGTCTTGATGCTCAGCCAAATCAATCAGCATACGCAGTGCATAACGGCCTTTTGTAGATATTTTCATCTCTTTTACCTCACCAATTTGATATTGCCATAATAACATATATTTGATAGGTTTTCAAGCGGTACTATACTTTTTATCTGTGTTGACATCGGTAATTGCCGATGCTATAATTTACATATAAAACCTATTAAAATGATATGTAAAGGATACTCTCCTACCTTATCAGGAAATATGTTATCAGTTTCGGGGGTCTACCGTCCAAGGGAAAATATCAATCTGTAATATATGATTTTACTTTTAATCATTGGTTAGTCGCTCCGTTGAGTTATGACATTACAGAAGCTGCACTATGCTATTACTATTTCAGAGACCGGTTCGCTTAATAAAGCGGCAGAGATTTTATATGTTGCCCAGCCCTCGCTGACAGGCTCTATGCAGGAGTTGGAAAAGGAGCTCGGCAACAGCTTCGTTGAAAATCCTTTAGAGAATATGTCTTTTGCGTGAAAGGAGAAGCCTATGAGAAAGCAGCTTAAAAAGCTCATCTGTTCCAACTATCGTTTTGAACGAATGTGTTACATTAATTAATTTATTCCGAACAAAATTTTTGCATATGGAAAAATAAACGATAACAGATAATAAGCATTTTATTTTTACAAATAGAAAGAGGTAATTACAATGAGTAACTATAAATTTGAAACTTTACAATTACATGTAGGACAGGAGCAGGCAGACCCCACAACCGATTCAAGAGCCGTTCCGATTTATCAAACAACTTCCTATGTTTTCCGTAATTCAGCCCATGCCGCAGCTCGTTTCGGTCTTGCAGACTCAGGCAATATATACGGAAGACTGACTAACTCCACTCAGGATGTCTTGGAAAAGAGAGTAGCAGCTCTCGAGGGCGGTGTTGCAGCGCTTGCGCTGTCGTCCGGTGCCGCAGCAATCACCTATGCAATACAGGCTCTTGCACAAAAGGATGAGCATATCGTTGCGCAAAAAAGTATATACGGCGGAAGCTATAATCTTCTTGCTCATACGCTCCCGAATTACGGAATTGACACAAGCTTTGTAGATATCCATAATTTAGATGAGGTAGAGGCTGCTATTCGTCCAAACACAAAGGCGATTTTTATTGAGACGCTCGGCAATCCCAACAGCGATATACCCGATATTGAAGCGGTTTCCGAAATAGCACATAGGCACGAGATTCCTGTGGTAATCGACAATACCTTCGGAACACCGTATCTTATCAGACCTATTGAGCACGGAGCTGATATAGTAGTTCATTCCGCAACAAAATTCATCGGCGGTCACGGAACAACTCTCGGCGGAATTATCGTGGATTCAGGCAAATTTGACTGGAAAAAGAGTGGAAAATATGCGCCGATTGCTCAGGCAAATCCCAGCTATCACGGTGTTTCGTTTGCCGACGCCGCAGGTCCGGCAGCATTTGTCACATATATTCGTGCTATTCTTCTCAGAGATACCGGAGCTGCAATTTCACCCTTCAACGCTTTCCTTCTCCTTCAGGGTGTAGAAACGCTTTCGCTCAGGCTTGACCGCCACGCAGAAAACACTAAAAAGGTAGTTGAATACCTTTCAAATCATCCGTTGGTTGAAAAGGTGAATCATCCGTCGTTGCCTTCTCATCCGCAAAACTCTCTTTACCAAAGATATTTTCCAAACGGCGGCGGATCAATATTTACCTTTGACATCAAGGGAGGACAGGAGGAAGCACATAAGTTTATCGACAATCTGGAAATATTCTCGCTTCTTGCAAATGTTGCAGATGTAAAATCATTGGTTATTCATCCTGCAACCACAACCCATTCACAGCTCACAACCGAGGAGCTGCTTGACCAGGGAATTAAGCCGAACACAATCCGACTTTCCATTGGTACCGAGCATATCGACGATATTATCGCTGATTTGGAAAAGGGCTTTGCAGCTGTATAAAAAATACATCAGGTTTTCATAAAGCACAAATCGGACAACCTCTACACGGCTGCCCGATTTGTGCTTTAAAGTTTGGTTTGAGTTTTCTGATAATAAACCAAAATCTAAAATCTGAAAACTGAAAACTATATTAGGGTTCAGCTGAAAAGGGGGTTACCGTATAATATAGTATACAACAACTATACAAGTTTGTGTGTTTTATGAAACAAGCCTTTTGTAAGCTTTATTCAGGAGGCTTGACTTATGTACAAGGATATTGAAAATGATTACGAGAAAAATATAAGATTGCTTGAAAGGGCAAATTTTATGCAATCATCATACTGGAGTCGTGTTAAAACAAATTGGGAGCACGAATTCATCACAGTAAAGGACAAAGACGGCAAAGCTTGCGGTGCAATGCTGATTTTGATACGCAAAATTCCGTTTTTGCGAACGGCAATGATGTATGCGCCGAGAGGGCCGGTATGCAGCTTTCACGATAAATCAGCCTTAAAGCAAATATTTGAGCAGGCGAACATAATCGCTAAAAAATACCGTGCATACACGCTTAAAATAGATCCGATGATTGATGAAAATGATGCAGAAGCAATAAACAATCTTTGCTCGCTCGGATTTGTTCATCACCCGGAAAAGGTCGGCTATGACAATACGCAATGCAGAGAAAACTATGTTTTAGACATCAGCGGAAAAACCGCCGATGATGTTTTTGACTGCTTTAAGCCAAAATGGAGATACAACATAAGGCTTGCACAGAGAAAGGGTGTAAGGTGTGATTTCTACGGCGCCGAGGCTCTTGATGACTTTGAAAGGCTTATGAGAGAAACCGCAGAAAGAGATGGCTTTCAAATGCGCACCGCAGAGTATTTTGAAAAAATCTTAAAATCCTTCGAGGGCAGGGCAAGGCTTTGTATGTGCTATTTTGAGGGCAAGCCGCTGTCAGGTGCGCTTATGATTGACTACGGCGACACCGTAAGCTATGTTTACGGCTGTTCGTCAAACGAAGGCAGAAATTATATGCCGAATCATCTTATGCAATGGACGATGATTAAATATGCCGCAGATAACGGAAGAAAAAAATATGACTTTTGCGGTATTCCGTATTGGTATGACAAAAGCCACCGCAATTACGGAGTATACCGCTTTAAGCAGGGCTTTAACGGCAGGGTTGTAACCTATGCCGGTGAGTTTGATATGACCTACAGAGCAGGATTGATGCAATGCGCAAGGATAATGATGTGCATTAAAAATCACATATAGCGACAAAAACACCCCTCCGAAATGCCGAAGGGGTGTTAATTATCAGAGAACCACCGATATATTCAGTGCTTTCTTAGCCTTTGCTTTTGATGTACTCATCTATTGCCGCCGCAGCAGTTTTTCCTGCACCCATTGCAAGAATTACGGTTGCTGCACCTGTTACTGCGTCGCCTCCTGCATACACTCCCTCTCGGGAAGTAAGACCGTTGTCGTCGGCAATGATTCCGCCCCACTTTTGAGTGTCAAGTCCCTTTGTTGTGGACTTGATAAGCGGATTGGGAGATGTTCCGATAGAAATGATTACTGCGTCAACATCAAGCACAAACTCGCTGCCCTCAACGGCTACCGGTCTGCGCCTTCCGCTTGCGTCAGGCTCGCCAAGCTCCATCTTAATGCACTTCATACCCGTTACAAATTCGTCCTCGTTTCCGAGAATTTCAACAGGATTGTTGAGCAGCTTGAAGATAATACCTTCTTCCTTAGCGTGTTCAACCTCCTCCTTACGGGCGGGAAGCTCCTCCTCGCTTCGTCTGTAGACAATATAAACCTCGTCTGCACCGAGTCGCTTTGCACATCTTGCAGCGTCCATAGCAACATTACCGCCGCCGACAACCGCAACCTTTTTAGCGTGCATAATCGGTGTTGTGGAGTTATCTTTGTAAGACTTCATAAGGTTTGTTCTGGTCAGAAACTCATTTGCGGAGTAAACACCGCAAAGGTTCTCGCCGGGAATATTCATAAATCTGGGGAGTCCTGCGCCGGAGCCGATAAACACAGACTCAAAGCCGTAATCGTCCATAAGCTCATCAATGGAGATTACTCTGCCGATTACCATATTTGTCTCAACCTTTACACCGAGCTGCTTTAGTGTGTCAACCTCTTTTTGAACGATTGACTTGGGCAGTCTGAACTCCGGAATACCGTAAACAAGCACACCGCCGGCAAGGTGAAGTGCCTCGAAAACCGTAACATCATAGCCTTTTTTGGCAAGGTCGCCGGCACAGGTGAGTCCGGCAGGGCCGGAGCCTATTACAGCCACCTTGTGACCGTTTGACTCAGGCTTGTTCACAACAGTGTCTGTCTGAGCATTATGCCAGTCGGCAACAAAGCGTTCAAGTCTGCCGATTCCGACAGGCTCGTGCTTAATACCCCTTACGCATTTTGCTTCACACTGGGTTTCCTGGGGGCAAACTCTTCCGCAGACAGCAGGAAGAGAGCTTGACTCGGAAATCACATCATAAGCCTTTGCAAAGTCGCCGTTTGCAACCTCCTTAATGAAGTCGGGTATTGCAATATGTACGGGACATCCCGAAACACAGGGCTTTGTCTTGCAGTTTAAACAACGCTGTGCTTCTTCGATTGCAACCTCGGCAGTGTAGCCTGTTGCAACCTCAAGAAAGTTTTTATTCCTCACATTCGGATCCTGTGAGGGCATAGGAGCTTTTTTTGGAGACATATTAGGCATATTACTCAACCTCCTTTTTGAACAGATTGCAGGTTTCTTCGTGAGCGTGGCGCTCAAAGGACTTATACATTGCTCCACGCTTCATAGCCTCGTCAAAGTCAACCTTAAAGCCGTCAAAATCAGGGCCGTCAACACAGGCAAATTTTGTTTCTCCGCCAACGGTCAAGCGGCAGCCTCCGCACATTCCCGTTCCGTCAATCATAATGGGATTCATTGAAACGGTGGTAGGAATATTGTGGGGCTTGGTTGTTTTAACAACAAATTTCATCATAATAAGCGGACCTATGGTTATAACAAGGTCATAGTTCTCGCCGTCGTTTATAAGCTTTTCAAGAGGAGCCGTAACAACGCCCTTTTCGCCGTAGGAGCCGTCGTCCGTCATAAGAACAAACTTGTCGGAGCAGGCTCTGAACTCATCCTCAAGAATTACCAAATCCTTATTTCTGAAGCCGACAATGGAGTGAACCTCACAGCCGATTTCGTGAAGCTTCTCGGCTACGGGAAGCGCAATGGCGCAGCCTACGCCGCCGCCGACAACACAAACCTTTTTGAGACCCTCGGTATGAGTGGGAACACCCAGAGGCCCTACAAAATCCTGAATAAAGTCGCCTTCCTCAAGGTGATTGAGCTTTTCGGTTGTAGCTCCTACAACCTGAAAAATAATTCTTACTGTTCCTGCTTCTCTGTCATATCCGGCAACGGTAAGAGGTATACGCTCGCCGTCCTCGTCAACACGGAGAATAATAAACTGACCCGGCTCTGCTTTTTTGGCAATAAGCGGAGCGTCAATTTCCATTAGGGTAACAGTAGGATTAAGAACTTTTTTCTTAACAATTTTGTACACTGTTCTCATTTCCTTTCTCATACAAAAATTCACATACCAACAATTATCTTGTCACCCTATATGTTATCACACATATGCTCATTTTTCAAGATTTTTTTGACTGTCCAAATAATTTCCAATCCGCACAAATCACACAAAAAAGACGATTGCTTCGACACACTCAGGTACTGCTGCTCCCAAAACCTACCCGGCAGACCGTACATAGGCAATTTTTAACAAAAACAAAAAGCTGATGCGCAAACTGCACATCAGCCGTATTATGATCATTGAAATTTTAGATTTGATTAGCAGAAGAATACATCCATCTCAGCTGCCTCGCCGTCGGCAACGAAATATGCCTTGCTCTCATCGGGCTTGAGATAAACTGAAATTTCCTTAGCGTCCTTGCCGATAGTGGTCTTAATATTCTTAACTACCTCGTCAACAGAAACCTGAACTCCGCCAAACTCAACAAAGAAATTAACCTTTGTTTCTACCGCAGCGGGCTTCTTGGGAGCTACCTTCTTAGGAGCAGCCTTCTTAGCAGGAGCCTTCTTTGCAGGTGCCTTCTTAGCAGCTGTTTCTGTTTTCTTAGCAGCTGTTTTCTTTGCAGCTGTTTCTTCTGTTTTCTTAGCAGCTGTTTCTTCTGTTTTCTTAGTTGTTGTCTTTGCTGCAGTCTCCTTTGCGGGGGCTGTTTCCTTTGCAGCGGTTTTCTTTGTTGTTGCCATAAAAAATCCTTCTTTCAAATTTTTATGAATATAAACGATACATTACGGATTTCACCTTTATTGTCATTATACAATTCAAAAAAAACTTTGTCAATAATAACAAATAATTTTCGTCATTTGCTACATAATTACAGAATTATTTAATTTTCGTTGGTGCTTATGCACTAATTATTGTTAATTCTTTTGTTGATATTGACATCGAATTAAGAAAAATTAATAAAATTATTGTTTTGTATTCAAATACTTACGGTAAAAATTCAATCTGTGCGTTCATTTGACTGATACAAGGTGTTGTGATAAAATACTTGATTAGAATATTTTGAGACAGGAAGTTTGTAAATTGGCAGAAAACTTTTTATTAATCGCTCAGCAGGTTTTGGTTCTCTTTATTCTTATTGCCGTTGGCTTTGCCTGCGGAAAAAAGAGAATCCTTACAGATTCATCATCAAAGCATATCACCGATATAGTTTTATATGTTGTGACGCCCTGTGTTATGATAAGCGCATTTCAAAGGGACTTCAGCGTTGACCTTTTGGGCAAGATTTTCATTGCTGCGGCAAGCTCCACTCTGATTATTACAGCGTCTATTGTAATCTCTGTACTGATTTTCCGAAACAAAGACGAGGCAAGAAAAAGGGTTCTTCGCTTTTCGGTTGTTTTTTCAAATTGCGGGTTTATGTCGCTGCCCTTGCAAAAGGCAATTTTAGGTAATGACGGTTGGTTTTACGGCTCAATTTTTGTTGCCGTTTTCAATATTTTTGTCTGGACCTACGGCCTTGTGACTATGAGTGGAGACAGAAAACAGCTTTCAATAAAAAAGCTTGCGTTTAATCCGGGTGTAGTCGGTGTTTTAGCAGCAATTTTGTTATTTGTATTCCGCATAGATTTGCCGGATATTTTGACTCAGCCCATTGATTATCTTGCCGGACTGAACACTCCGCTGCCTATGCTTATTATCGGCTTTTATCTGTCACAGGCAAATTTCAAACGAGCATTCACCGACCTTGGCGCATATCTTGCAATGCTGATGAGGCTTATTGTCATACCTGCCGCTGCTGCGCTGACTATGACGCTGCTCAGGATAGATCCAACGATTACGGTTGCGTGTGTAATAGCAAGCTCTGCGCCTACTGCTGCCACAACAACGATGTTTGCGGCAAAATACAACAGAGATGTTGAGCTTTCGGTAAGCACCGTAGCCGCCACAACCGTTGTTTCAATAGCATCAATGCCGCTGATAATAGCTTTTGCACAAACCCTTGTCGGATAGCAAAAAGCAATAACCTCACAGCGAATAATGAATTAATCATAAATGAAAGCTGCCGAATCAAGCTCTGACTCGGCAGCTTTATTTTTCTATTGATATTCTGATTATTTAAGGGCAGAAATTGCGGCTTCGATTAGTGCGATTTGCTCTTTTTCCTTTGCCGCCTGTCCCTTAACCTTTTCGATTACGGCTTCGGGAGCCTTTGCAACAAAGCCCTGATTGTTAAGCTTTCCCTCACTTTGAGCAAGTCTTTTCTTAACCTGCTCAAGCTCCTTGTTGAGCCTTGCAAGCTCGGCGGCTTTGTCAACAAGCTCGTCCATCGGGATATATATTTTTGCGTC
>CALYYZ010000048.1 GCA_945607165.1 uncultured Ruminococcus sp.
GTAAGAGTGTCGTAAAGCTTTTTGGTGATAGGACCCATCTCATCCATTCCAGCCGGGAAACAAATTTCCTTGCCATGATCGTAAATCTTTCCGACAGGGGAGATAACAGCCGCTGTACCGCAAAGACCGCATTCTGCAAAATCCTTTACTTCCTCTAAGTAAACCTCTCTCTCTTCAACCTCAAGTCCCAAATACTCTTTTGCAACATATGTAAGTGATCTGCGGGTTATTGAAGGAAGTATGCTGTTTGATTTAGGAGTAACAACCTTATTGTCCTTAGTAATAAACAAAAAGTTAGCTCCGCCTGTTTCCTCGACCTTTGTTCTGGTTGCAGCGTCAAGATACAGATTCTCGTCAAATCCCTCTTTATGAGCAGTTACAATAGCATGAAGGCTCATCGCATAATTAAGACCGGCTTTAATATGTCCCGTTCCGTTAGGAGCAGCTCTGTCAAAATCGGATACCTTTATCGTAATAGGCTTTGCTCCTCCTTTGAAATAAGGTCCTACAGGTGTTGCAAATACTCTGAACTGATACTCGCTAGAGGGCTTAACACCGATAACAGGACCTGAACCAAACATAAAAGGACGAAGATATAGTGTTGCGCCGGTACCGTAAGGTGGAACAAAGTCCTCGTTAGCTTTTACAACCTTACAAACAGCTTCAATGAATTTTTCTTTAGGAAACACAGGCATCTCAAGACGCTTGCAGGTATCTTCCATTCTCTGAGCATTCAGGTCGGGTCTGAATACGACAATCCTGCCGTCACGGGTTGTATATGCTTTCATTCCTTCAAAACATGTCTGAGCATATTGAAGAACGCAGGCACACTCGTTTATCGTAATTTCGGCACTGCTTGTCATGATGCCATCATCCCATTTGCCATCCTTGTAATTGGAAACAAATCTTTCCCCGGTGGGAATATATCCAAAACCAAGGTTTGACCAGTCGATGTTTTGCTTTTCCATATGAATTACTTCCTTATAAAGATTTGCGATGATTTTTTTCGAAAACTTCGAAAACGGACACCGTATTACCCGAAATTGAAGAATACTAAGTATTCCTATCCTTTAATTCTATATTTATTTTATCACTTGTACATACTTTTTGTCAATAATTATGCACCAAAACCTTATCCGGATAAACAGGCTACCGTTTAATATCACATAATAAGGAATATTTTATTAACGCAGACCTTCGAGTCCGTTCACCGGCTTGCTTTAGCCATCGCTCGTGCGCACACAAGGCGCAACTGAACGAGCAATATTAATTTTTTTATTTGATAGGATCGTAGATGCATTACAGTTTGTATTATTTACGATAACTTAAATATAAATTATACAGTTTATTGTATTTTACTATCAAATAAAAAACAGGTAATGCTTATTTCGCATTACCTGTTGGTGCCGGTGACCGGACTCGAACCGGTACGGTATCGCTACCGGCGGATTTTGAGTCCGCTACGTCTGCCAATTCCATCACACCGGCAATTACCTTAGTTATTATACAATATAACCTTTGAAAAATCAAGAAAAAATTTCATATTAATAAAAAAGTTGAGTTATTATCAAATAATACGCAATATAGCTTATTTTTTATCGAAAAATAACGGAAATTTTAAAATTTGTTATATTACAGTTGCTAATTCTTCATTTTTATATTATAATATACCTTGTACTCTTATTTATATTTTTGGCTAATTGCCGCAATATGGAGGATTTGTTATGGATAAGAAAGAATTAATGTATGAGGGTAAAGCAAAAAAAGTTTATTCTACCGAAAACCCCGATTATTGTATAGTATCTTACAAGGATGACGCAACAGCCTTTAACGGTGAAAAAAAAGGTACAATTATCGGTAAGGGTGTTGTTAACAACCGCATGAGCAACTTTATGTTTAAAATGCTTGAGGAAAACGGTATTGCTACAGACTTTGTGGAAGAGATAAATGACAGAGATACCGTATTGAAAAAGGTTGAGATTGTTCCTCTCGAAGTTATTGTTAGAAATAAAGCTGCGGGAAGTCTTTCAAAGCGTCTCGGTCTTCCCGAGGGTACTCCTATGAAAACTCCTGTCCTTGAATTTTGTTACAAGGATGACGATCTCGGAGATCCTATGGTTAACGAGTATCATATTCTTGCAGCTGAACTTGCTACAAAAGAAGAAATAGAAACTATCTCGGAAATGGCTTTAAAAATAAACGAGCTTATGATTTCGTTCTTCAGAGAGTGCAAGGTTGATCTTATTGATTTCAAGATTGAATTTGGAAGATATAAGGGACAGATTCTTCTCGCTGACGAAATTTCTCCGGATACCTGCCGCTTCTGGGATATTGATACACAGGAAAAGCTTGACAAAGACCGCTTCCGCCGTGATATGGGCGGTGTTGAGGAAGCATATGCAGAGATGATGAAGCGTATCGGCCTTGCATAAATCCATTTGTTAATTTGCTTTTATCTTTGAATTCGGACGGTGGGACCTTGAATTATTCTTTAGACAATTATGCAAAAGAAGGTCTGCATGAGGAATGTGGAGTTTTTGGAATATACAGTGACGGTACAATTAACCCCGCTTATGCTTGCTATAACGGACTGCTTGCACTGCAGCACAGGGGACAGGAGAGCTGCGGAATTGCTGTTTCTGATGAGGGTGTTATTGATTACCACAAAAATATGGGACTGGTAACCGAGGTATTTAATAATACTATTCTTGATTCTCTGCCCGGTCAGATGGCTGTTTCTCATGTTAGATACTCTACTGCCGGTGGTTCTGTACTTGAAAATGCGCAACCTCTTGTTTTGCGATATGTAAAGGGAACTATAGCTGTCGCTCACAACGGTAACCTCACAAATGCCGTTGAGCTTCGCCGTCAGCTTGAGCAAAGAGGTGCAATTTTTCAAACTTCTATTGATTCAGAGGTTATTTGTTATGTGATAGCAAGAGAAAGACTAAAATGTCATAGTGTTGAAGATGCAGTTGCAAACACCATGAAAGTTATAAAAGGTGCGTATTCATTGCTCGTTATGAGTCCCAGAAAGATTATAGCAGCAAGAGATCCTCACGGATTTCGCCCTCTTTGTATAGGTCGATACAACAATTCTTATGTTTTTGCAAGCGAAAGTGCTGCTTTAGATGCTTGTGGTGCTGAATTTGTGCGTGATGTTGAGCCCGGCGAAATTATCATTGTCGACCAAGACGGTTTGCGCTCGATGAAACCTGATTTCGGAAAAAAGAAAAAATCATTGTGCATATTCGAATATATTTATTTTGCGAGAAGTGACTCCTATATTGACGGTGTAAGTGTTTATGAGGCTCGCAAGCAAGCCGGAAGAATTCTTGCAAGGCGTTTTCCTGTAGATGCAGATATGGTAATCGGTGTTCCCGAGTCCGGAATCGACGCTGCGATCGGTTATAGTGAAGAGGCAGGAATTCCATATGAAAAAGCCATTGTAAAAAACAGCTATATTGGAAGAACCTTTATCAAGCCTAGTCAAAAAGAAAGAATGAACAGCGTTAAAATCAAGCTTAACCCCATATCAGATATTGTAAGGGGAAAGCGTGTTGTTATGATTGACGACAGCATAGTGAGGGGCACAACAGTTGACAGGATTGTAACAATGCTTCGAGATGCCGGTGCAAAAGAGGTTCATATGCGCATAAGTTCCCCTCCGTTTTTATGGCCGTGCTATTATGGCACGGATATACCTTCACGGGGTGAGCTGATAGCCTGCAATCATACCATTGAAGAAATCCGTGCTCTCAGCGGGGCGGATTCTTTGGGATATCTGCCTGTAGATTCGCTTCATGAAATGATAAACTATGCTCCGATAGGCTTCTGTGACGGTTGCTTCACCGGTAAATATCCTGCTTCTATTACTGTTGAAACTTTCAAGGGTAAAGAAAGAGGCGGAATGTGCTTTGAAAAAAGAAAAAATTCGTCTGAATAATAATAAATATTATATATTGTGATATAGTGCATATTGAAAGGATGTAAATGATGGTAAAAGACACTTATGAATCGCCTTTGTCTGCCCGCTATGCAAGCAAGGAAATGAAATACATTTTTTCTCCAGATAAAAAATTCAGAACTTGGAGAAAGCTTTGGATAGCTCTTGCCGAGGCTGAAATGGAGCTTGGTCTTCCCGTAACACAGGAGCAAATAGATGAGTTGAAGTCTCACGCTGATGATATAAACTATGAGGTCGCTCAGGAGAGAGAAAAGCTTGTACGCCACGATGTAATGAGCCATGTATATGCTTACGGTACTCAGTGCCCCAACGCAAAAGGAATAATTCATTTGGGTGCAACCTCCTGTTATGTTGGTGATAATACCGATATTATTATAATGACCGAAGGGTTAAGACTTGTTCGGGACAAGCTCATTACCGTTATTCGTAATCTTTCTAAATTTGCCAATGAGTACAAGGCTCTTCCTACCCTTGCTTTTACTCATTTTCAGCCGGCTCAGCCTACAACCGTAGGTAAAAGAGCCACTCTTTGGATTCAGGAATTGTTGATGGATCTTGAGGATGTTGAATATCAGCTTTCAAAAGCAAAGCTTCTCGGCTCTAAAGGCACAACCGGTACTCAGGCAAGTTTTTTGGAGCTTTTTGACGGAGATCACGAAAAATGTAAAGCACTTGATAAAAAAATTGCTGAAAAAATGGGATATCAGTCATGTTTTCCTGTATCAGGACAGACCTATTCAAGAAAGCTTGATTCTCAATTCTTAAATGTGCTTGCCGGTATAGCTCAGTCTGCGTCAAAGTTTTCTAATGATATTCGTCTCTTACAGCATCTTAAAGAGGTTGAAGAACCGTTTGAAAAGAATCAGATAGGCTCTTCTGCTATGGCTTACAAGCGCAACCCCATGAGAAGTGAGCGTATCGGTTCGCTTTCAAGATATGTAATGTGCGATGTATTAAACACCTACTTTACCACAGCAACACAGTGGTTTGAACGAACTCTTGATGACTCTGCTAATAAGCGTCTCAGTGTTCCCGAGGCTTTCCTCGCTATAGACGGAATTCTGTCTCTTTATGCAAATGTGGCTGACGGTTTAGTAGTTTATCCAAAGGTTATTGAGCAGAGATTAAGAAAAGAGCTTCCCTTTATGGCAACCGAAAATATTATGATGGACGCTGTTAAGAAAAGAGGAGCTGACCGTCAGCAACTTCATGAGAGGATCCGTGTTCATTCAATGGCTGCGTCTAAGGTGATCAAGGAAGAGGGCGGAGAAAATGATTTGCTTCAGAGAATTGCCTCTGACGAAGCATTCGGAGTTACCCTTGAAGAACTTGAGAATATTCTTCAGCCCGAAAAGTACACAGGCAGAGCTAAAGAACAGACTGAGGATTTTCTTAATGATTATGTTGCACCCGTTCTTGAGAAATACAAGGACATAGAGTCAGACAAGCCTGAAATCAATGTTTAAGCAAAAAAATTAACCTTGTAAAAGAAGGAGTTTTATATTATGGTAAAAGCAATAGTAGGAGCCAACTGGGGCGATGAGGGCAAGGGAAAAATCACTGATGTTCTTGCAAATGACAGTGACATTGTAATTCGCTTCCAAGGCGGAGCAAATGCAGGACATACCATCGTTAATGACTATGGTAAGTTTGCCCTCCATCAGCTTCCTTCAGGTGTTTTTCATAAAAACATAACTAATATAATTGGTAACGGCGTTGCATTCAGCGTTGAAAATTTTGTCAGTGAAATGGCACATCTTAAAGAGAGAGGCGTTCCTGAGCCAAACATTATTATCTCCGACAGAGCACAAATAGTTATGCCTTACCATGTTGCTTTTGATTGTTACGAGGAAGAGCGTCTCGGCAAAAATTCCTTCGGATCAACAAAAAGCGGAATTGCTCCTTTCTATTCTGATAAATATTCAAAAATCGGCTTTCAGATCAACGAACTGTTTGATGATCCTGATTCATTAAAGCAAAAAATAAAGCATGCCATTGAAATAAAGAATGCAACTCTTAAAAATCTTTACAATAAACCGCCTATTACAGAAGAAGAAGTCTTTGATAAGCTTATGGAATACAAGGAGCTTTTGGCTCCTTATGTAGGTGATGCGTTCACTTTTATTCATAATGCCTTAAAAGAAGGTAAAAATATTCTTCTTGAGGGTCAGCTCGGCTCTCTTAAGGATACTGACTTTGGTATCTATCCCATGGTAACCTCATCAAACACCATAGCCGGCTATGGTGCAGTGGGTGCCGGTATACCTCCCTATGAAATTAAGGATGTAATTACAGTTGTCAAAGCATATTCAAGTGCTGTTGGAGCAGGCGAATTTGTATCTGAAATATTCGGAGAAGAGGCCGATGAGCTTCGCAAAAGAGGCGGCGACGGCGGTGAGTTCGGTGCGACCACCGGCAGACCTCGCCGTATGGGCTGGCTTGACCTTGTTGCTACCCGTTACGGATGTATGGTACAAGGTGCTACACAGGTTGCATTTACTGTTTTGGATGTGCTTGGATATCTTGATGAAATTCCCGTATGCGTTGGTTATGAGCTTGACGGAGAAGTTATTGATTACTTCCCTTCTACAACAAAGCTAAAAAGATGCAAGCCTGTATTAAAAACACTAAAGGGTTGGAAGTGCTCTATTTCCGGTATTACGGAATATGATAAGCTTCCAAAAGAGTGTCGTGAATATATTGAATTTGCAGAGAAAGAAATCGGAGTGCCCATAACAATGGTTTCAAACGGTCCTGCAAGAAGCGACATAATATACAGATAAAATATAAAATAATCAAGCCGCACATTCAATGTGCGGTATTGTTAATAGAAAGGAAGATAATATGGGGAAAAAGGAAACTGTAATTGTACTTGATTTCGGCGGTCAATATAACCAGCTCATAGCACGCAGAGTTCGCGAATGTAATGTTTACTGTGAAATTCTTCCATATACCGTCGATATCCAAAAGATTAAGGATATTTCACCGACAGGTATTATTTTCACCGGCGGACCTAATAGCGTCTATGATGAGTCATCACCTCACTATACATCTGAAATATTTGAGCTTGGTATACCGATTCTCGGTATATGCTATGGATGTCAGCTGATGGCACATGCCCTCGGGGGAGTTGTAACACCTGCTTCTGATAATTCTTCAAGTGAATACGGTAAAACCGAAACCTCATATAACACTAACGATATTCTTTTTAACGGTCTTCCTAACAGCGGAACTTCTTGGATGAGTCATCGTGATTATATCAGTGAGGTTCCGGAGGGTTTTACAGTTACTGCAACTACAGCAGTTTGTCCGACAGCGGCAATGTCGTGTCCTGAAAAAAAGCTCTACGGTGTGCAGTTCCATCCTGAAGTAAACCACACTGAAAATGGAAAAATAATGCTTCGCTCTTTCTTATATGATGTTTGCGGCTGTAAGGGCGAATGGAAAATGGACAGCTTTATTGACGATACTGTAAGTCAGCTTCGTGAGCAAATAGGTGACAAAGGAGTAGTTCTCGGACTTTCAGGGGGAGTAGATTCCTCGGTTGCCGCAGCGCTTTTGAGTAAAGCAGTCGGAAAACAGCTGACTTGTGTGTTTGTTGACCAAGGTCTTATGAGAAAAGATGAGGGAGACTTTGTTGAGCAAACCTTTACAAGTCTCTTTGATATGAATTTTGTCAGGATTAACTGTCAGGAGGAGTTTCTGTCAAAGCTCAAGGGAGTTATTGACCCTGAGGATAAGCGACATATTATCGGTACCGAGTTTTACAAGGTTTTTTGGGATAAAATTCGCTCCGACTACGGCAGTGGTTACTTTGCTCAGGGCACAATTTATCCCGATAGAATAGAAAGCGGCAAGGGAGACGCCGCCAAAATTAAAACTCACCATAATCAGGTTGGCGTTCCCGAGGACATAAACTTTGAGGGTATTATTGAGCCACTAAAGGATTTGTTTAAGGATGAGGTAAGAGCAGTTGGAGAAAAGCTTGGAATACCACATCAGCTTGTATGGCGTCAGCCGTTCCCGGGTCCCGGATTAGGTGTACGGGTTATCGGGGAAATAACGGCTGAAAGGGTAAAAATCTTGCAGGAAGCAGACGCAATACTTCGAGACGAAATGGAGAAGTGCGGTTACGATGATAAAATGAGCCAGTTCTTTGCGGTACTTCCCGGTGTCAGAACCGTAGGAGTAATGGGAGATGCGAGAACATATGATGAGCTTATTGCAATCAGGGCTGTAACCACTGATGACTTTATGACAGCAGATTGGGCAAAAATCCCATATGAAATTCTTGGAAGAGTCTCGAACCGCATAATAAACGAAGTTGATCATGTTAATCGAGTAGTCTATGATATTACCTCTAAACCCCCGGGAACTGTCGAATGGGAGTAAAATATAAAAACCTCAAAAAGTCAGTGTTCATCGGACTTATTGATTCTCCCTAATTTAAAACTACCTAAAGATGAAAAACAAGCAAATATCGGCGTATGGGGAATGAGGCATAAACGGGTTTTGAAAGAAAATCATCGTGTTTTATATACTAATCTTATGACTTCGGGAAAACTTGTTGAATACCTCGATGACATTGAGCAACAGGCAACCGCTATGTTTCTCCGGCTGGTAAAAGAACTGGCCGAAAAAGAAAATGTAAACGAAGAACTCAAAGCTGGAAACCAAATACTGTGGGTATAGAAGATGAACAATATCCGTAATCGTGCAACGGAAATTGTAAATGCAGAACTAATCTTAACGGTATAAGCACAACGGCGGCAGGGAGAAATCTCTGCCGCCAACATGTTTTTAATTGAGCAAAAAAGTTTACAAATATTTTTAAAAATGGTATTGCTATTATTCGAGAATTAGAATATAATATAACTATCGAATTTCGGAGGTGCAATTATGGAATTTATGTCTGCAAGAGAAGCTGCTGATAAATGGGGCATTTCGCAAAGAAGAGTTGCTGTTCTTTGTTCTGAAAACAGAATTGACAATGCAACTATGGTCGGCAATATGTGGATTATTCCTACTACTGCCGAAAAGCCGATTGATGCAAGAAGCGTTCGATATAGCAAATGTGATAGCAAAAAGGTCAAGCCGTTTTTGAAATGGGCAGGCGGCAAAGGACAGCTTTTGTCTGAAATCGAAAAGTATTATCCTTTTGGGGATGGAAAAATTATTAAATATGCAGAGCCGTTCGTAGGCGGTGGTGCTGTGCTTTTCGATATTCTGAGCAAATACGATTTGGAAGAAGTGTATATCAGCGACATTAATGCCGAACTTATCAATACATATCGCATTATTCGTGATGATATTGATGATTTAATTAAAACACTTTACATTATGCAGAACGATTTTATTCCGTTAGATACAGATAAGCGTAAAGCATACTATATGGAGAAGCGTGAGCGCTTTAACGATTTGAAAGTTAACGGGAATGAGAATATCAATATTGAAAAAGCAGCTCTAATGATTTTCCTTAACAAGACCTGTTTTAACGGTTTGTTCCGAGTCAACAAAAAGGGACTGTTTAACGTGCCTATGGGGGCTTATAAAAATCCAATGATTTGTGATGAGGAAAACTTCAGAGCTGTGTCTGAAAAGCTACAAAATGTGAGAATAGTATGCGGTGATTATAGGGAGTCCGCAGACTTCATTGATAAAAACACCTTTGTTTACTTTGATCCTCCGTACCGCCCTATTACCAATACTGCAAGTTTTACGGCATATACGGAAAATCTGTTCAATGACGAAGAACAGATTGAACTTGCGAGATTTGTTGATGATATGCATAGAAAAGGTGCAAAGATTGTAATTAGCAATTCCGATCCCAAGAACTCTAACACCGAAGATGACTTCTTCGATAATATTTATTCATCTCATAAAATCAAGCGTGTTGAAGCTGCCCGTATGATTAACTGC
>CALYYZ010000049.1 GCA_945607165.1 uncultured Ruminococcus sp.
GTACTGTTGTGGGCTGTACTGTTGTGGGCTGTACTGTTGTGGGCTGTACTGTTGTAGGCTGTACTGTTGTGGGAGCTTCAGTAGGCTCTGTTGTGGGAGCAGCAGTTGAAGGCTCTGTTGTGGGAGCTACAGTTGTAGGCTCTGTGGGAACAACATCGGGTGTAACCTTGCACTCCTGACGGAAGGTAATGAAGCTCTTGTCAACTTTATCATAGCAAACTACCTGAAGATCCTCAGCACCCTTAAAGTGATCATCATAAGTATCAGCTGTTGTTGCTGTCAAAATTTCCAGTTTCAAGTCAACAGTTGTGTCACCGCTGCCGATAATATCAAAGGTCAGTGTAACATATACGCCCTCGGTAGTGAAATCATAAAGAGCGAGGCTTGTTGCACAGAATCTAACCCTGTTGGTTAAACCAAAGTTTGCACATACATTGTCGAATACCGGGAATGAATTCTTGTCTGTTGTTGTTGAAGCGAGCCTAAGCACAGACCCATCATAGGTGATTTCGCCCTGTGTGTCAAGAATCATCTCTCTGGACTGCAGATAATATGTAACCTGAATCTGCTCTGCACTGCTGCTGTAATCACAAACAACAGGATTGCTGATATTTGAGGTCACGGTAACTTTTCCGCCGCTTGTTTCCGCTGCACTAACAGTGAATCCGAGTGTAGAGAACGAGCACATAACAAGGATTACCGCAAGTAAAACAGCGATTTGCTTTCTGAATGCTTTCATCATTATTACTCCTTTTGCCGTATAGGCACACATTATTTGTTGTATTGACACCTCACAAACCCCAGACACAAAATAACTTCGTACCATGCGGCTTTTTGTGCAAATGCAATACCGAACGAATCAATTATATCATACAGTGCCAATCAAGACAATTAATTTCTAATTTTTGGACAATAGATAATTACAGTCTATTTCTGTGCAAATTTACAAAAGCGTTGGCTTTATAAACAAAATTAAATAACAATTATTATTTATATTGCCGATAAAATTCAATTTTTTAAAATATGACACTATTATTCACAAAAGCACTCCCACCCAACAAACGGGCAGGAGTGCTTTTGTAAATTAGGAATATCATTATAACAAAGGAAAACAAAAAATGAGAAAACACAATAATAATTACTGATAATCAAAGACATTAACCCATGAAAGCAAAAATTCTCTCTCCTCAGGCTTGCCCTTAACCGACTGAGACGCCGCAACAATGGGAAGCCACTGGTTGATGTATTGGCGAGCAGTGTCGGTTTTGTCGCAATAAAGCTTTAGATACTTTTCGCCCAAATCTTTTTTGCCCTGAAGGCAGAACAGCAAGTATGTTCTTGCAACATCAGCCGCACCGTTGCCCTGAGTAGCGTGTGACCAGTCAATTACAAAGGGAGTTCCGTCGGGTGTGATGATTACATTGCTGGGGTTGAAGTCGCCGTGACAAACCTTTGTGTGCTTCGGCATACTTGAAAGGCGGGTATGAAGCTCATATCTTGTGGTGGCGTCAAGGTCGGTCTGATCAATCTTTCTTGACATCTTGTCCTTAAGCTTGTTGAGCAGCGGAGCCTTTTTGTCCAGAATTTCAATCTGAATATTCACAAAAAGGTCAAGATATTCGTCAAGCTTATCGGGATTTTCCTGCATAAGCTGTGCAAGTGTTTTTCCCTCAACATATGTAGACACGATGGCCCACTTGCCGTCGTGCTTTCCAACCTCTTCGATTTTTGGGATATTAAGACCCGTTTCCTCAACTCTCGCCTGATTGAGAGCTTCGTTAAGGATATCAGATTTCGGGAAGGTCTCGTCAAAAACCTTAGCCACAAAATCGCCGTCCCTGTAAACTACCTTATTTTTTCTTTCGGCTATTACATTATCATAATTCATAATATAAAAATTGCTCCTTTCAAAGGGGAAATACTGAGGCAAGTCCGAATCTTCCTCGGGTATATTATACAATAATAATCTATGTTAGTATAGCAGAATAATTACAGAATTATGCGCAATTTATTTATGCAAACAGACGATAAATTTTTCTCAAATTTCTGTTTTGCACAAGAAGATGCACAATTAATTGTGCAAAACCCACAGGATTTCTTATGCGTAAACTCCAATAAAGTCTGTGATAAACTTATATTATTTGTGCATATTAACAATTAGACAGGGCTTAAGCCGCTGACACAGACGCACACTCAGAATTTGTCTCCGGAGCGAAAAATCAGTGCGGCAAGCAGTCCGAAGAATACAGCAGCCGCAATTCCCGCCGCCGCACTTGTTACTCCTCCGGTAAGGATTCCAAGTGCGCCGTCGCTTGCAAGAGCCTCCTTTACCCCCTCGCTCATAAGGAAACCGAAGCCGCTGATGGGAACCGATGCACCTGCTCCGGCAAAATCTGCGACAGGCTTGTACAAGCCAAAAGCTCCCAAAATAACTCCGGCAACAACAAAGCCGGTCAAAATTCTGGCAGGTGTAAGCTTTGTTTTGTCAATCAGAATCTGTCCGACAACACAAATAAGACCGCCCACCCAAAAAGCATTTACATATTGCATATTGTTTCCTCCGTAATATATATAGTAAATATCAATAAATATAATTTGCATTTTTTGTTTAATAATTCCCGCAAAAAACTTTTTGTGTGACAGAAACCTGAATTTTTTTGAATTAGCTGGATTTTTTTTGATTTTTTATACACAAAACTCAAATTTTATAGTATAATCGGTTTGTTTGATTGTGTTCGGAATACAGGGCACTGAACAATTAGTATTAAGGAGTGAAAAGTCATATGGTCGAGGTTAAAAACCTAACTAAAAGTTATGGCAGCATCAAAGCCGTTGACAACATAAGCTTTACCGTTGAAACCGGTGAGGTGCTTGGATTTTTGGGACCTAATGGAGCCGGAAAATCAACAACAATGAACATAATTACGGGCTACCTTTCCTCAACGAGCGGCACCGTTACCGTTGACGGAGACGAAATTCTGGAGGAACCGTCAAAAGTCAAGAAAAAAATAGGTTATCTTCCTGAAATCCCCCCCTTATATGTTGAAATGACGGTTGAGAAATATCTTGAATTTATGTTTGACCTCAAAAAGGTAAGACTTCCCAAAAAAAAGCATATTGAAGAGATTATGAAGCTTGTTCGCATTGACGACAAAAAGGATCGCATTATCCGCAATCTTTCAAAGGGTTACCGTCAAAGGGTAGGCTTTGCTCAGGCGCTTCTCGGCAATCCTCCGGTTTTGGTGCTTGATGAGCCGACCGTGGGTCTTGACCCAAAGCAGATCATTGAAATTCGCAGACTTATAAAGAGTCTCGGAAAAAAACACACAGTTATTCTCTCCTCTCATGTGCTTTCGGAAATATCCGCAATCTGCGACAGAGTAGTGGTAATTTCTAACGGAAAAATTGTTGCCGATGCAAAAACCTCCGAGCTTGCCTTGGGAGCTTCCGGCGAGCAAAAGCTTGCACTGGAGGCAATGGGCAACAGTGCCGATATTGTCTCTGCAATCAACAAAATTCCCGAGGTTCTTCGTGTCAGCAAAACAGAGGTTCTTGCAGACTCTGCAAAATACCTTGTTGAGTATCAAAAGGACGCCGACATACGCAAGGATGTTTTCAGAGCTATGGCAAGGATCGACTGCCCCATTCTGGATATGCAGTCCGGCAACGAAACCCTGGAGGATATGTTCCTCAAGCTTACATCGGGCGAGCAAGGCGATTCACGCCCTACGGGAGGTAAAAACTTATGATTGCAATTTTGAAGCGAGAGCTTTCCTCGTATTTTAACTCGGCAACCGCCTATGTTGTATTTGCGGTATACTTCTTCTTTTCGGGACTGTTTTTCTGTGATTACTGCTTTGAGCGCAACACTGCGAGCCTTGCGGGTGTTTACGGAAATATGTTTATAATAATCCTGTTTATCATTCCCATCATAACAATGAAAACCTTTTCGGAGGAAAAAAGGCAGAAAACCGATCAGGCTCTGCTGACCGCCCCCATAAGCCTGTTTGAAATTGTTGTCGGCAAATTTTTGGGAGCATTTTTGCTTTTTACCCTGTGCTGCTGCATTTTCCTTGTATATGCGCTGGTAATATCATTCTTTGCGGCACCCGACTGGGCAGTGCTGCTGTGCACCTTTGTCGGAATACTTTTGCTTGGCGCAGCACTGATTGCAATTAATGTATTTATCTCGGTGCTGACAGAAAGTATGATTATTTCCGCCGTTACCGGAATGGCAGTGGGACTTGTAATTTCCCTTATGAACTACTTTATTCAGATTATTTCCGTTGACTGGATAACATTTTTGCTCGGCAAAATCAACTTTATCAATTACTACACCAATTTTACATACGGAATACTTAGTATTATCGATGTAATATTCTTCTTGAGCGTTACGGTACTGTTTCTGTTCTTCACAGGCAGGGTGCTTGAGAAAAAACGCTGGAGCTAAGGGAGGTATTCAGAATGAACGAAGAAAACAAGAACTCTGTTGCTGCTCCCGAAAATAATTCAGACAAGAAAAACGCTCGAGGAGCAAAGGAGAAAAAAGCCAAGAAAAACACCGGTATCAAGACATTTTTCAAGTCGAGAAAAGCAAAAAAAGGCACAGTTGCCGCAGCAATAACCGCCCTGTTTGTCATAGCGGTTATTATTGTCAACATAATAACCGGGCTGCTCGTAGACCGTTTCCCGAATCTCAACATTGACTTTACGGCAAACAATTCGTTTGCACTTCAGGCAGACACCATAGATTATGTATCTCACCTCGAAAAGGAAGCGGTTTTGTATGTGCTTATGCCCGAGGACGAAATGGAAAATCAGGGAACCTATTTTATCCAGGCAAACAGACTGCTTGACAAAATCAAGGCTGATTCAAACGGCAAAATAAAAATTGAATATATTGACTTCACCAAAAACCCCGCCTTTACCGAAAAATATAAGGATATAGACTGGGGCGAGAGCGCTTCCACCTATTTTATGCTTGTCACCTGCGCAGACAACTATAAAATGCTTGATGTTAAGGACTGCTTTGAGTATGACCAGGACACCTATGCTTCTCAGGGTATGTATCAGTTTACCGGCACCACCATTGAACAGGCTGTAGTTAAGGCACTGCTGAATGTTACAACCGATGACAAAACTGTTGTAAACCTCATCACCGGCAACAACTCTCAGGACAGCTCAGGCATTGTAAAGCTATTAAACGACAACGCCTATGTAGTCAACGAAATAAACCTTGTAAATCAGGAAATTGAGAAGGACGCCGAGGTGCTGATGCTTTACGCTCCCTCTGTTGACCTTGACGAGGACGCAGCTGACAAAATTTCAAGCTGGCTTGAAAACAACGGCAAATACGGCAGATCTCTCATATATATTCCTCCGGTTCAGACGATTGACGCACCTAACATAAGCCACCTGCTTGATTCGTGGGGTATGGAAATCGGCGGAATGGCATACGAAACAAACGGCTACTATCTTGTGCAGTCGGACAACCCCTTTGCTTTCCTTACAAGCTATGGCGACTACTTCACCGAAGGACTGAAAAACAAGAATATCCCCGTTGTTACCTTTGACGCACACTCGGTTATCATTAAGGACAGCGAGATGGCGCACTCAATACTCAACGGCTCCGAAGACTCGGGAATACTTCCGGAAAACAGGTCAAAGGACTTTACCTTCGGAGACGGCATATCAGGCACACCGGTGAGCGTTGCCGCCGAGGGTCTGAAAACCAACGATGAAAACAAGTCCTCAAGAGTTATTGTTTACGGCTCCTACGCAATGTTTGCAAGCGAGATTATGAAGTACAACAGCTTTAACAACTCCGCTTTCTTTATGAATGTCATAAACACAATTACCGATAACGACGACTCCGGCATTGTTATTGAAAGTAAATCGCTTGACAGCGCAGAGCTTGGAGTAACCGATGCAAACACAAAAAATACTATGTTTGCAATCTTCGTTGTCATAGTTCCCTTAGTTATTCTTATTATAGGTCTTGTAACCTGGATTCGCAGGAGGAATAAATAATGAAAAAGAACACAAAGATCCTCATTATTATATCAGCGGCGGCGGTGCTTCTGACAGGTCTTATGCTTTTGCTGATTTTTATGCCCAAAAGCAATTCGCAAAACGGCGCTGCTACCTTCGATGAAGGAATTGATATGACTACCTCCGTAGACAGCAACGGAGTTCATCAGGCAAAGATTAACACAGATAAGAACGGCAATATCGAAAACAACAGCTACGGAACGCTGATTGAATATGTTCCTGCCGAAATTTCATCTATCCATATTGAAAACAACAAGGGAACACTTGACATTATCTCCGAAACCCCAAAGGGAGAGGCAACCGTATATACCGTCAAGGGCTGTGAGGCAAGCGAGCTTCAGCCCGGTATTGCAGACGCTATAGCCTCTGCGGTATCTCAGATTGATTTTGCCGAGGTTGTCACACTTGATAAAAGCAGAGCAAAGGAATTTGGCTTTGACAAGCCGAGAGCAACCGCCACAGTAACCTATAACGACAAAACAAAGGCGGTAATTATCCTTGGAAACAACGCTCCGGCAGGCGCCGCAACCTTTTTGAAATTCGGCGACGGTGACGCAGTGTACCTTGTAGAAGCTTCCTCGGTTAGTGCGCTTGATTACGGCCTTACCGACCTTATAAGCCTGTCAATTAACGACGCCCCCACCAATACCGACAACGCAGCCGCCTCCTCCATCACCCTTTCCGGCTCGGCATTCCCTGAGACTATAGAGCTTGTTCCGAACACCGATGGCAAAGTTTCGGCCTCCTACAAAATAACAAAGCCGAACTCGGGTTATGCAAGCGAAACCGAAAGCAGTTTTGTCGAGGGAGCAATCAGGGGACTTTATGCCGAAAGCGTAAGAATGGTTAATCCCTCATCAGCTCAGATTTCAGAGCTTGGACTTTCCTCCCCATATGCCAAGATAAAAGCAGTTTATCCCGATGCTACCGTTGAGATTTACGCTTCAAAGCCGGACTCACAGGGTAAGGTAAGCCTTATGCTCAAAAACGGAAGCGCAATCTATACAATGGCTTCGGCAAATCTTCCGTGGGTTACCACAAGCTACGAAAAGCTCAGAAGCGAATATGTGCTTTATCCAAAGCTCACTGCTCTTTCCTCAATGAGCATTAACGACGGCAAAAAAACCTATGATTTTGTTCTTGCTTCAAGAGAGGTTAAATCAACCGACAATCAGGGCAGCGAAACAACCTCCACAACAACCACCGTTAAGTACGGCAAAAAAGAGATTGAGCTTTCCTACTTCTCAACAATGCTGCAAAATATTTCTATGACTAAGCTTGCCGACATCAAGTCAGAAAGCGCTGGGGGCAAGCCGGTGCTGTCGGTTACATACACCTATGCTTCCGGCGGAAGCGACAGGGTTGAATTTTATTCGACAGGCTCAAACCGCTATGTTGCTTCGGTAAACGGAGTCTCGGTAGGTCATGTTTATACTGCCGGAATAAACAAAATTCTTGAGCAGCCGGCAAAGGTTTCCGAGAACAAGCAGGTTGATGTAATCAGCTGAGGTGAGCCGACTCATTAAACCCAAAAAAATTTTTACAAAACTCTTACCATAATACGGCTGTCTCATTTTCAGCCAAACAATACCGGGCAGCCGAAAGACTGCCCGGTTGATATTTTATACTGAGAAATAACAAATTTATCGCCGACTAAACGGTAAATTATTCCCTCTACTGTCCGTCACTCAACGCTCAAATCGTTCATAACCATACCGGTTATCATCTTGGGGTAAAAATAGGTGGATTTCTGAGGCATTTTTTCGCCGGCGGCGGCAACATCACGAATCTCGGTTACCCTTGTGGGATTAAGCACAAAGGAGCATTGGCTTTCTCCGCTGTCAACAGAGCTTATCGCCTCATCAAGCGACTTTGTGTATGTAAGATTAATTTGATTCGCCATATTTTCCCTGTCGATTCCGAAAATGTTTTCAAGAACGAGCGAATGGAGGACCGATACATCAAGTCTTTGAGAAGCAACGCAAAGGTCGGGTAAAAATCTCTCCATAACCTCAATATCCCTTAGGACAAGCAGGTGCCACTCGCCGTCTCCGCAGTAAAAGCCGAAAGCCTTTTTACCGTCAGAGTAATGCTCGGAAAGCCTGCGACAAACCTCAGAGCTGTCCTTAAAGTCCTCAATATCAAAATATTTTGAGCAGGCACCAAGCACTGCTTCTTTGTCAAAGGTCGGAAGATTTCTTACAAGGCGGTGAGTGGGAAATACCACCAAGCCGGGGTGAGCCATATCAACCATATAAATCATCTGATAATCCTGCGGATCTCCCTCAACGGAAATGCCCTCTTCCCTGCAATAATTTCTGTAATTCAGCGCTGTTTCATAGCGGTGATGACCGTCGGCAATATACAACCTTTTGTCTGCGAAATCAGCTTCAATACCGCAAATCACATCATCGTCCGTTACTATCCAAAGTCTGTGCGTAACACCCTCGCTGTCGGTAAATTCGCAGTCGGGACTGCCCGAGGAATATTCGTTGATTTTGTTGAGAACGGTATTTTTTTCGTCCATATACAAAGCATATATTTGGCTGAAATTGCAGTTTGTCGCCTTCATCAGGTTAAGTCTGTCCTCTTTTGCCTTTGACAGGGTAAATTCGTGGGGCAGGATAATTCCTTTTGAAAACTCCTCAAGCCTCACCCTTGCAATAATGCCCTTTACGCTCTTTCTCTCATTTGTGTCAGAGAACTCCTCTTCATATATGTAAAGAGCCGGTCTGTCCTCGTAGATAAGAACTCCGTTTTCTCTCCACTCATTGAGAATATCGGAAGCATTTTTGTATGGATCCTCGCCCTGCTTCGGAAGCTCCAGGCGAACAATATTACGCTCGTTTTCGGCAATATATTTAAGCCTTTGCTCCTCGCTGATGATATCATAAGGAGGACAGCAAAGCTTTGAAATATCTCCCGCAGACTCCGAGTATCTCATACCCCTGAATGGTTTTATTTTAGCCATTTTTATCCCGCCAATCATAGTTAAATTGCAAATGCCGAAATAATTATATCATAAATTGTGTGTGACAACAACAAAACTTTATCACAAAAATACTTTTTCAAAATAATCTGCATTTCAAAAAGACGGCTTTTAGATAATTAGAATTAAGCAGTTGACAAAGAAAATATTATTTGGTATAATACTCTTTGCGAAAACAAGATATCTGCGCCAATAGCTCAGTTGGTTAGAGCTACCGGCTCATAACCGGTCGGTCCGGGGTTCGAGTCCCTGTTGGCGCACCAAAAATAAAAGCACCCTTTTGGGTGCTTTTATTTTTGTGATTCGCCATAGGGACTCGAAGGTCTGCGTTAATAAAAAGCTCCTGTGGAGCTTTTTTAGCAGACGGGGATTGATGAATCTTGCTCACTTAACACGCCCCACTAATCGTGGCAGATGTATAATCATTAATACACTGTACTGTTGGCGCACCAAAAATAAAGGCACCCTTATGGGTGCTTTTATTTTTGCGATTCGCCATAGGGACTCGAAGGTCTGCGTTAATAAAACAGTCCGGTGGACTGTTTTTAGCAGACGGGGATTGATGAATCTTGCTCCATTAAGGAAACACTGAATAAATCACATCATAAGATTGTTTGCACATCTTGCTTGCAT
>CALYYZ010000050.1 GCA_945607165.1 uncultured Ruminococcus sp.
CAGCAGCCCGTTTCACGGTCTGCGTGTAGTTCCTTGTAAACTGACCTAAATTTCACACTTAAAATCCGGCTGAAGGCTCACATATTTCCTCGCACATTTGCCGACATTGCGTCTCTTTGTTATGATGATAGCACAAGATTTTAAGGAGGCCAAGATTTTATGGAAAAGTACAAATATGATGAAAGCAATGGACTATGGTATGAGTTACAGGGCGACTATTACTTGCCGTGCCTGCAACTACCTGAGGAAGAACCAGTGCATATCGGTGTATGGGGTCAGCGGCACTTGAATTATCTGCGAGAAAATAAGCGGGTATTGCTCTCCAACTTGCAAATCAGTGGAAAACTGAACATTTATCTCGCCGACATCGACAAGCAGGCAGAAGAAATGTGTTCCCGGCTGGTTAAGCAGATGGCAGATCGTGAAGATATAACAGAACAGCTCAAGGCAGAGAATCAAATGGAATGGGTTCGCCAAATGAATAACATACGAATCAGAACAAACGAAATCGTATTACGTGAGCTTATATATAATGCATAGATGAACTTGGGGATGGTTTGATTGCCGTCCCCATTGTTATTGCTTATTCTGCGTATATCAATGCAGAAACAATCTATAAATAAAATGCAGTTGCGAGTCCATGTGCTTGCTTTTACTCGTATTTTCGGTTATGTCAGTTTAAATGGTATCTGAATAGGATTTTTGTCGTTTGGCATCTCTAAAACTATCTTCAAATAACTTGCCCCAAAAACGAGAAAAACCCCGATGAAATCGGAGTTTTTCGGAGGGAATCTTTTTGTTCATAGCGGATTTGATTAAAAAGAATTGAAATACCGGCACGACCACACCTATTTTCTCATATATCCAAACAATAATTATTCCGTACTCATATATGTTGCAAAATTCTTTAAAGGTTTATTTCGGGAAACAGGCTAATTCTCGACAAGCTCGGCATATACCAAATACCTCTGGTAATTGTACGGATACGGATGACAGGTCGATAGGGTCACAAGAGATTTGTTTGCCTGTATATAAATGTTCTTACTGTCATTGGGGTCGATGATCTTGGCTTCTACTACTTTATACACAAGTGTTTCCCAAAAATTAGTTATATAAATTTCATCCCCCGATTTAAGCTCGGTAATTCTTTTAAACATATGGATTCCGTTATACCGCGTATGGGCGGCAATTACACAATTGGTATTGTCTCCTCCGACAGGAAGTGAGGTGTTGGCAAGATATGCCGCTCCCTTAGCCATATTTTCCATGCTTGCGCCGTTATAAATCGGAAGTTTAACATCGATTGAGGGAATTGTAATGTAAGCAAGTATATCACTGTCAATTCCGTAATCGGAGAGTAAAAAATCCGGTTTTTCATACGACAGCTGGTCGATCAGTCCGCTTTGCCCACTTACATACAGCCTCTCATTATAATCGAACATCGCCTTGCGCAGTTGGGCATACGGAAGGTCGCATTCATCTGTAACCGAATCATCCGTCTGAAATTCGTCTGTTTTAAGCTGTTCCAATTGGTCAATCGCTTGATTCGCCTGCCTATTAAAGACAACCCTCAGGGCAATAGGATAAGCAAAAAAGCCAATGCCGACAATCAACAAGATAACAGCTATTATTCTAATCAGCTTTCTCATGCTTCTTCCTCCGTATCAAGCCTTTAATCGCACTTCCAAGCAGCAACAGAACAAACACCGCCGTAATACCGATGGCCGCAAGCTTTGTATAGTCCTCCCATGTCATTTTCTTTTCGATTTTCGGTTCTTCGATCAGAGCTTCATCCTTTTCCTCAATTCGTCTGCCGTGTACCAGCAAACGATGGGTGTTCTTACCATAGGGAGTGCAGGTGATCAGAGTCACAAGATCCTCGCCCTCCTGTATAAAAAGAGAGGAACTGTCGTCAGGTTCGACTGTCTCGATATCGTAAACCTGATAGGTTAACGTCTCGTCAAGAACGTGAATACGAAAAATACTGTCTTGTTTTAGCAAATGCAGATCTGTGAAAAGACGTGCAGACGGCAAACCGCAGTGCGCCGATAAAACGGCATGTGTAGTTAATCCCCCTGCAGGCAGCGATGTGTTTTCCAAATGCCCTACACCGATCAACAATGTTTCTTCCGCTGTTCCGTGATAAATTGGCAGATACACATTAATCGCGGGAATCTCAATATATGCCATCACATCATCAAAAGCCAAAAGCTCGGTGTATTCGCCGTCAGTTATGGGGTAAGCGTCCGGGTCAAACGGGTCTGTCAGTACCACGGCGTTTTCAAAAAGACTTTCGTTATAGCGCCTTACAGCCTCTTTCTCCTCCGCAATAACCTCAGGACTTAATTTGGAGAGGTTTTCCGAATGCTGGGTAATAGCTTTACTGCTGTTTTTCGCATAAAGATAGTTGGAAACCGTCGGATAGAGGAAAACAGCGATTCCGGCGAGAAATACAAGTACAATCAATATGGTCGGCAATACTTTTTTCACACTGTTTTCCTCCTTTTTATATTGTTAAAAAAGGGGGCGGAAACTGCTCGCCGCCCCTTTTAAAGAAACTTGGAATTACTTGCTTTCTTTTGCTTTTTTGCGAGAAACAACAAACAACACAACTGCGCCAACCATGAGCGCAATACCTACTACGGTAAAGATTACAGTACCGGTACCACCGGTAATCGGGAGTTGGATACCGCTGGTATTCTCGATTTCGACGGTGTAAATACCGTTCGTTCTCGCAACCACCGCATCGGTAAAGTTCACTTTTACGGCATTGTCGAGAATGTTGTAACCCGAGGGGGCCTGCGTCTCGACAAGATAGTAGTCGTAATTTGTTCCGTTTGCCTCATACTTTGCAAAGGTGGCGGCGCCGCTATCATCTGTCGTTAAACCGCTTTCCAAAAGAATACCTTTTATGGTTGTATGCGGGATGGTTACTGCTGATCCTGCGTTAACCTCAGCCGTTGTAGCGGTTCTGTATAAATCAAATTTTGCGTTGGCAAGCTTAGCGTCTTCGTCATTTTTGACATACTTGTCAATCTTAATGGCAAAGGTTGTTACATCAACAGTATCCGTTTTCTGTGCATGAGAGTTTTCAACATAAGGATAGTTGGAATAGTCAAAGGTGACCGTGTTGGTTTCTTTGGTGTTAACTTGTGTTGTATCGTTATCGTTAAGGGTTGCGGTGTATGTAATAACAAGCTGTTTTCCGCCGTCGGCAGCCCAGTTTGCGGCATACTGAGCTGTATCAACGCTTAATTTAAAGGTATAATGCGGTGATGTTGTTGTTGTGTTTGCCGTCGTGTTCAGCGTATACTGCGTGTTTTCAGAAGTAATATCCGTTCCGTTTCTCGCCACCTTAATTGAACCAACATCAATAGTCAGTCCGTCGGGGAGAAGGTCGGAAACATAGAAAGACTTGTCTACCGCCCCTGTCGCATAGGTGGGAATTTCAACCGTAATAGTGTAGTTTACCTTTTCATTCTTAGTGACGCTGGTTTTATCGGCAGTTTTTGTGACAGAAACCTCTTTATGCTTAGCATTAAAGGTAATATCCTCGATAACATATGTGCCGTCAACAACGGTCGGCTCAACCTTTTGAAGCATCAACTGATAAACCGAGGTTGTAGAGGTCGGGCGGATAAAGTACTCGCCCATGGCCAGGTTTGCAAAGGTGGCAGCGCTGCCTGCATCAACAGTCCGAGTGTCAACAGGAGTAATTGTTCTGTTTGCAATATAGCTCGGAAGCCCTGCAAGCAGTGTTTTCAGCCCATCAGAATCATCATTAAGCGCATCAAACTGTTCTACTGTATACGCAGTGGAATTATAAGAGGTATTGCCGGCAAAATAATCGGCAAAAGCACTGTTCCACGCATAAGACAAAGTGTTATTTGCGGCGTTATAGGTAATGTCGACCACTTTATAAGCCGCAAGCACATCATTTTTTACTGCGTTATTGATTGTGATAGAAGCGGTTGAGCTTGCGGTGACCTCTCTCTGTGCCGCAAAAACGTTCATCGGCAGAATGGACAACACAAGCAGTGCTGTCAGGATAAGAGTTACCAATTTTTTAGCTTTTGTTTTCATAGCGATTTTCCTTTTGTTATTTATTTTTGTTTCTTAAGTCGGCTTATTTTTAGACCAAACAAACCGACTGTCGCTGCAGCCAGCAGCATAAGTCCCGCTGCCGCAAACCAGCCGCCGGTAAAATCTATTCCGGAAGTGGGCATGTGCAGCGTCAAATAGTTTGCAAGTTCAACATTCGCCTTCTTTTCTGTAATTTCCTTTGATATTCCATCGATCAGGGCGGTGTTGCCCGAACCGTCAATGGTGATTTTTAAGGGCGTATCAAGCAGACGGTAGCCTGCAGGCGCCCTTTTCTCAATCAGGAAGTAGTCGGTATTCGGTATCAGCATACCGTCGAAAACCGCGGTTGCGGTTTTACCGTCCTTGCTTAAAACCGTAACACAGGAGGCAATCTCAGTGCATTTAATACTTTCTTCCTTATATACGACGGTTTTATCGCCGCCGTCATCATTCCTTTGGTATAGGGTGAATTCTGCACCGGCGAGGGGCACCTTGTTTTCCAACGTTGATTGGTCGCCGTCGATTTTAGAGACATTAAGAGTGAACTTTTTTTCAAAACGCGCGTAATAGGTTGCGTCGCCTACAGTTGTGTAACCGATTTCTGTTCCGCTGTTTGTAAGCATTTCGTCCGGGACTTTATTACCCTCAGAGTCATACCAGCCCACAAAAATATATCTATCTCCCACTGTTGCGGCAGAGCTTACCGATACTCCCGCTTCGTCGGTATGTGTATATATGCTGAGTCTTGCCACGTCATCGTCGTTTGTATTTTCCCACAGGTCTCCGTTTTGTACCTGACGAATAAATTTCTGCGTAACCGTGGGCACAAATCTTGCGTAATAGGTTGCGTCAACGGCGGTTGTATAGCTTATTGTTACTCCGCCGTTTATAAGCATACCCTCCGGGACCTTATTACCCTCAGAGTCATACCAGCCCACAAATTTATATTTTGCTCCTGCAGTGGCGGTGGAGCTGATCGGAGATCCGACCGCGTCGGTATAAGTGTATCGGTCAAGATTTGCGATATCGGAAGAATTTGTACCTTCAATATCTGTCCATCCGTCGCCGTCCTTTACCTGACGAATATAGGTCTGTGTAACGGTGTTGGAAAACCGTGCGTAAAAGGTTTTTACGCTTTCCTTTGATTCAACAAAGGCGTATTCTTCATTAGTGGTAATAAGCTTTCCGCTTTCGTCATACCAGCCGATAAATTTACAGCCGCTCTTTGCAATCGCCTTGACAGTTATCCTTTCATCGATTGCGGCGTGGTAGGACTTGCCGCCGTTCTCATTATATGCGGCGTTATAATTTTCGTCCGGTGTATCGGTTACGCTTATAATTTCGACCGTTCCGCCATCAGTTGAATTTATGCACCCGCCTTGACCCACAAGCTGTGGAATAAACGCCTGTCTCCAGCGCCATTGAGCAATCATAGTAATACCCTTGTGGACATTGGCATAGGTTTTTGTTTCGCCGTTATCGGTCCAGGTTACACCTATATCCTCACCGGAAGAGTTCGTATCAATAATCTTTGTCAAGGTTTTACTGCCATCATAAATCTTAAAATACTGTGCCTTTGTGTCCCCGTTTACTCCGTCAAAGTGGTAATCGCAGGCTATGGTATGTTCGGCGGGAAGTATCAGAGTTCCTAATTGTTCTGCATTTACCTGCTTATCTTCCGGAACATTTTCTACAACGTCGCCCGTAAGCTTCCAACCCATAAATTTCCAACCGTCGTTTTGTCCCTCCGCCGCATGCGAAACATACGGGTCAATAAATATTGTGCCTGTGTTTGCCTGCGCCTCGTTATGACCCGACACAGGCTTGAAGCTGTATACATTCGCCGCTTCGTCTGTATTATACGTCCTTTCAACCTTATATTCTTTACCGCCGTTGGGGTCGTAGGTTACGGTAGGGCTCTTGATAAATACAAAATGCAGGTCGGTTGCCGAAGTGATATTACCAAGATAATAGGTATAAATAATATCGCCGTCTGCATTCGTGGTTTTCAGCCATTTACCCGCTTTCTCCTCTTCGGTCAAGCTGCCCGTGTCTTCAATTACATTTCCCGCCAATTTCAAAAATTCGGTTATGGGATTTCCGTTTTCATCATGCTCTGTGTGATACACACCTACAAATTCACAGCCGTCATCAACATCTGCCTTCTTCACAATGGCTTGAATTTTAAGGGTCTCACCGTCGGTAACAAAGGTTGAAAGTTTATTGTCAATCGTTACCTCATGACCCGCCGTAGAGCCCTCACCACCGCTTGTTCCGTCACTTCCGCTGACAACCGCACTACCGTGGTTAGAGGTACTTCCTGACAGGGGGTGGAAAATCTCAAAGTTAATGTTATCAAGAAAGTTGCCGTAGGTCTTTGCTTTGTCCGCAGTCGCAATAGAATCGACATATCCGACCGAAACAAAGCCGAACAGGGTATCGGTCTGCCCCGCCGGAACGGTATAGAAATAGTACTTGCTTAAATCCACCCCTGTATTGCCCGAGCCGTTGCCTGAACCCGCTGTACTCGTGGCATTAGAGCCATAGGAATTCCAAGGATTACTACCGGTTGTAGCCCTTGAGGACGCCATAATCCATATATGCCATTCTTCGGTATAGATTGAACTGGGCGTTAGGCTGAACGCGTTATTTCCCGCGTTATCTTTAAAAGTACCGTTTGCGGCAAATTTTTTACTGTAAACGGTGTACTGAGTAGGCTCTGCTCCCGCTGTAATCGTGCTGACATCTATATTGAGCCAGTCAACCATCTGCATAAACTGGTCGCGCCCCTCCTTGTCGGGCTTTGAGGGATTAACGTCCTGCTTAGGCCCTATAACCAGAGCCATTATATCCTTTCCGTTTCGACCGCCGTGATCCAGTCCCCACTCATACACACTCGACGGAGTTGTTTTTACATTCTGGTAAAGGGTACTTTCCTCGTCCGCATTAAGTTCTGCGGCATAAGTTCCGTCTTTAGGTTCTAATGTTACACCATTTATATAAGTGCCTGTATTTTTTCTAAATAACTCAATTTTACCCTGAAAAGCCGTTGTATTCCATGAGGGAACAGCGCTCTGATTAGGCTGTAAATAGTCGCCTGTAAAAGTCTGCCCTTCCTCAAAACTGCCGTTAAGCAGCTTTCTATTGTCAATTTCGGCGGTGACTGCATATATAAGTTCCGCAAAGGTTAAGGCTATAACGCATACCATTGCAACAACTCTGCGCAGTATTTTAGATACTCTTGTTCTCTGCTTTTTATCAGAATACTGCATTTGTAACCACTCCTTTTTGATCCTCCGATTTAAACGATAGATAATCCCTCATTAAATGGATTGTCCGCACGCCAACCGGAAGCCGATATTTTAACATTTTTCATAAAAAGACTGCAAAATTCACACATTTCCGTGTGCAAACTTGCAGCCGGTCGGTCATGCGAAAAATCGTTTAGATATCATGGCTTTGCGTTTCAGCCTTACTCATTTTTTTATCGACAAGAAACTTCCAAAGCTTGTTGTAACTGACCGTTAAAGACATTTTTCAGCACCTCGCAAGTAGTACTTACTTTGTTGTACTACATGCACATCGCAAATGCAAGAGATTTTATTAACATTTTTTATTTTTTCGCAAAATATTACAATTTTCTGTCATACCATAAACAAAACACAAACAGCCCTGATGAGTTTCAGATTTTTGTCTGTCTCTTCGGGGCTGTTTCATTTTATGCGGTTACAAAGATACAACCATATATCTCGGTATGTGCTTTCTACCGGTATTGTGCATAATCCATTCTCCTGCGGTGGCGAAGAAGAAATCGCCCTTTCTGTCGGCATAGATATATCGAACAACATCGTAATCGTCTTCGCCGAAGGTATAGTGGATTTTGCCCCAGTCATTGTTATGATCGGCACAATATTCGTATGTGACCGAGTTATTGTCGGTGGATTTTAGCCGCAGTTCTACAATATGGATGTACTCATCTATAGCCAGTTCAATCAGCATTTTCTCGTATGCGCCGTTTACAATTTGAAAAGCGGTCTCGGGTGAAGACAACATATGCTCGGCGGCAAGGTCTATGTAGGCTTTGCCCTTGCGGAACAGCTTGACCGAATTGCCGTTTTCGTCTTTACTATGCTCATAAATACCGTAACATTCCGGGCAAAAACCAAGATGATCGGCTACCATACTGCGCTCACGGTAATCAAGGCTTTCGTAGGCAGAAAACAGTGTTTCTGCTTGCCACTGTTTGAAGTATAGCTTTTCGGGGTTTGATGTAGTGTCAACCGTCACATCCTCCGCCGTGCTTTCACCGTCCTCGTCAGCGTATTTGCGGTAAAAATCGGTGTAGTTCGTGCTGTCAATTCCGGCACGGATAATCTCTTTGGCGTCCTTAACGCTTTTTCCGATTTCGGCGGCGATTATGGTTATTGTTTCATCATCAAACTTATACTCATATTTTGCATACAGCGCCATTGCCTTTCTGAGCGTTCGGTATTCGTCCACGCTTTGAACGGAATAACCTGTCCGCATGGTACTGATGTACTTGTCAATCTCGTTTTTTACATAATGCTCTTTGAAAATGAGGAACGGAACGCCTGTAGAAATATCGTATTTCTGCAGCGCCTTGTAGATACCGAAAATATACGCTTGCTTCAAATCGGCAAAATGCCCTTGCATTGCGGTTTCTTGCACCGTCTCCATAATAATTGTGTTCAGCCTTGGCTCATAATAGTGGAAGAACCAACCGAGGTATTTTTCGTCCTTTTCAGCAAAGTAAAGAGCAATATACTCCTGAAAATCCTCCATCTTCGGTGGTGCCGGCTTCATACGGTATAAATACAAATCTTCTGTCCACTTTTCGTTTTTCACCGGCACACACCTTCTTTCATTTCAAATTTCTGTCCACTTCGGCGTATAACGCCTCTCGGCCCATATCTTTTTTGTATTGTGTTTTTGCGTATTTATCGTCATTTAATGCACGTTGCTTGCGCTCTTTCGCAATTCGTTTTGCGATTTCGGCGTATTCTTTTGTAATCGTTCCTCTGCCGCACTCGGTGCGAATAGCGGCACAGCGGCGATTATACAGTGAAACTATCGGATCATTTTCTGCTTTTTCTTTTCTGTTCAGCACGGCGGCATATTTTCGGCAAGTAATCTTCTTGCCCCGATACAGCTCAGGTGCAATGCCGTAAGAACAGTATTTCTGCCGCCGTGCGCTTTGCATAAGAAAGTACTTTCCGCAAATCTCACACTTGCGGGGATAGTGTCCGTAGTGCAACCCCTCAAAAAAATCTGTCAGGATAAAGCTGTAATAGCTGTCGAAATTAAGCCTCTTTGCCACGGTTCCGGTTACGCTTTTTGCATTCTTCTTTACCGATATGTATCTGCCGCTTTGCGTAAAGTGATGGTCTCCGAAAATCTCCAGTGCTAACGGTAATAAATGCGCCTCGTCCAAGCGTTCCGCCTCGTTAATGCGGTTGCAGAATTTTAATAGGTTCCCGTGTGCAAGTATCAAATCATCGGCAAGAG
>CALYYZ010000051.1 GCA_945607165.1 uncultured Ruminococcus sp.
TGTTGATTAGTGGGAGGATATTTTGTACACCGGCATATCTTTAGGCTTAAGCGGAACATACAATACAAGCCTGATAGCTGTGAACGAGCTTAAGGAAAAATATCCGGATAGAAAAATTATTTCTATTGATTCCTGCTGCGACTCGGTCGGTTTAGGCTATCTTGTTTATAATGCCGGAAAAGAGTACTCTAACGGAGCGACCATAGAAGAGTTGCAAAGCTTTATTGAGGATTTTAAAAATCACTGTGCTCACTGGTTCATTGTTGAAGATCTTGATCAGCTTAAAAGAGGCGGAAGAATATCTGCTGTGACAGCAACATTCGGAAAAGCTCTTCAGATCAAGCCTTTGCTGAGCTGTGATGAAGTAGGACATCTGTTGAATGTCGGAAAAATCAGGGGAAAAAGCAATATTATCCCTACCTTGATTAAGCATTTCGAAAGAGATTGCGTTGATCCGAAGGAGCACACAGTATTTGTAGGTCACGCTGACAACATTGAAGGCGCAAAGGAATTAAGAAAAGCTGTAAAGGGCAAATGTAAAGATGTTCAGATTTGCGATATTGGTCCTGTTATTGGTTCACACGTCGGCTCAGGTATGCTTGCGATAGTATTCTACGGTAAAAGAGATTACAAATAATTAATATTATTGAGGTATAGTGCAACAGAAATGCATTATACCTCTTTTTATTTGATAGGAAAATACAACAAACTGTATAATTAATATTTAAGTTATCGTAAAAATTACAAACTGTAATGCATCGACGATCCTATTAAATAAAAAAATTTATATGGCCCGCTCAGTTGCGCCCTGCGTGCGCACGAGCGATGGCTAAGAAAGCGCACGCACAATATGCGCACGCTTTCTTGTAACTAAAAAGTATTTATTGAATAGAATAAAATGAATTATAAAACGGCAGGTGATTAAATGGCATTTGATACAAGAGAGCTGCTTGCAAGGCTTATCAAGTGTGAAGCCGGCGGAGAAGGCGACGACGGTATGAGGGCGGTCGCTTCGGTAATAATTAATCGTGCAAAAGTTCCTGACGGAGAATTTGCAAGAGTAAGCAACGGCGGAGATGTAAGAGCTATAATAGAACAGCCAAATCAGTTTACTTGTCTAAAAACCTCGGTGGGAGGAATGTATAATCCTCAAAACATATATAACATCGTACCCGAGGACATTCATTATGAAATAGCGGATTGGGCACTCGCAGGCAACACAGCAAGCTCTGTAGGCGATTCTATTTTCTATTTTAATCCTTTCTCTTCAACATGTCCTACCTATTTTCCGTCAAACAACGGAATAATATATAACCGTGTGGGAGATCACTGCTTCTACTCCCCCACACCTGCATATTCAAAAACTTAAGGGTGATAACAATTATGAATCAAACTCCAAACAACTCAAGCGGTCATATAATGAATCAGGGTGGAATAATACCTTATGAAGCTTTCAACACAACCTATAATCAGGGTCTCAATCCGGGAGACTATTACGGTTTACCAAATAACAGCTGTACCCAACAGGGTTGTGTACCGAATGTAGTAAATCAAGATAGATATAACATTCCATCAGTAGAAGAAATAGCAGCCTATAACAACAGTCAGGTCAGCAGAACTCCTCAGATTTCAGCTGCAGGTACAACTCAGAACACAAATCCGATGCAGCAAGACCTAAACTCCAACCTGTCTCAGGATCAAAATAATTTGCAATCAACTCCTGCGACAACATTTGATAAGGGAGCCACCATAAGTGATACAGTTATGACTAACCCTATGGATGGAATTACCGATATAAAAAACCCATATCCTGTTACACCCGAGAGTCTTCAATACCTTAACGGATTTCTCAGAACTCAGATAGGCAGAAGGGTTACGATAGACTTTCTTGTAGGCTCAAACTCTATCATATCCAAGTCGGGATTTCTGTTAGGAGTTGCGTCTAACTACATTCTTATTAATGAGCTTGACACAAATGATATTACTACCTGTGATTTTTACAATATCAAGTTTATAAGATTCCACTATTAAGGCGCCACTTAACAAATTACAGATATTATTTTTGAGACAAATATATAATAACCAATTAAGAAAAACGACGGTTGCCAAAAGACAGCCGTCGTTTAAAATTTATTATTTATTATTTACTATTTATTAATTACTAAAGGATCAGCAAACACCCTGAGCAATCATTGAATCAGCAACCTTCTCAAAGCCGGCAATGTTTGCACCGACAACATAGTTGCCCTCAAAGCCATATCTCTTAGCAGCAGCAGAGATATTCTTGTAGATGTTCTCCATAATATCCTTAAGCTTAGCGTCAACCTCTTCAAAGGTCCATGAAAGTCTCATAGAGTTCTGGCTCATTTCAAGTGCAGATGTAGCAACACCGCCAGCGTTGGCAGCCTTACCGGGAGCAAAAAGAATACCGGCATCCTGAAGAACCTTGGTACCCTCGAGAGTTGTGGGCATATTAGCACCCTCAGCAACAGCAAAGCAGCCGTTAGCAACAAGCCTCTTTGCATCTTCTTCATTAAGCTCATTTTGAGTAGCACAAGGAAGTGCAACATCACACTTAACAGACCAGTCAAACTTGCCCTCGTGGTATTCGGAATTGGGACGATAGTTCTTGTACTCGCTGAGACGAGCCCTCTTAACTTCCTTGAGTTCTTTAATTGCAGCAAGGTCAATGCCCTCAGCGTCATAAATCCAACCTGTGGAATCAGACATTGTAACAACCTTTGCTCCGAGCTGGGTAGCCTTTTCGGTTGCATAAATAGCAACATTACCTGCACCGGATACTGAAACAGTAGCACCCTCAAGTGACTTACCGTTATCTTTGAGCATTGCATTTGTAAGATAAAGAAGGCCATAGCCGGTAGCCTCTGTTCTTGCGAGCGATCCGCCCCAGTTAAGTCCCTTACCGGTAAGAACACCCTCATAAACATTCTTAATTCTCTTGTACTGTCCGAACATATATCCGATTTCTCTTGCGCCTGTTCCGATATCACCGGCGGGTACATCTGTATCTGCACCGATGTGCTTGCAAAGCTCAGTCATAAAGCTCTGGCAGAAAGCCATAACCTCATTATCACTCTTGCCCTTGGGATCAAAGTCAGATCCTCCCTTGCCGCCGCCGATAGGAAGACCGGTAAGTGAGTTCTTAAAGATCTGCTCAAAACCAAGGAATTTAATTACACCGAGGTTTACAGACGGATGGAGTCTGAGACCACCCTTGTAAGGACCAATAGCGCTGTTGAACTGAACACGGAAACCACGGTTAACCTGAACCTTTCCGTTATCATCCACCCAGGGTACTCTGAACATTACTACTCTTTCAGGCTCTGTAATTCTTTCAAGAATACCAGCCTCCTGATACTTAGGATTCTGTTCAAACACAGGCTCAAGTGAAGTGAGAACCTCGGTTGCTGCCTGGATAAACTCAGGCTCATTTGAATTTTTTTGCTTTAGCTTTTCAAGCTGTTCGCTTACATACGACATTGTATGTGCCTCCTTTTAATAATTTGCATAAAAATACATTGACAGTACACAATGCACAATCAGAGTTCGACCACTGTCAACCTACATAATAATACTATATTTATGGAGTTTTTGCAAGTACTTTTACAAATTTCTGCAAATTTAATTGTATTTATAGCGTAATATAGTATATTTTGCAGGATTTTTATCTTTTTAGGCAAGTTTCGAGATTCATTCCTTCATAAATTAATAAAAATGAATTCGGAATTATTCGTAATAAAATAAAGCATTATCTCGATTTGATATTTTGTATAATTCAATAAAAAGCAATTAACATTAATTTAACATTAGTTTTAGTTGCAAACGGACATATTGCTATGTTATAATTATGTTAATATTACAAATAGTATTATTTTTACGGAGGACTTATGGAATATTGCAAGCGACTAAAGGAATTGAGAATAAAAAACGGGTATACTCAGGAACAGATTGCTTTTATTCTGCACACCCGACAGGAGCAATACAGCAAATATGAAAGCGGAAAACGAGAACTTCCAATAAGACATTTGATTACGCTATGCTGTCTGTACAGAACATCAAGTGATTATATTCTCGGAATCGAACGGTTTATTTCAAAATAGCCACTCTTCCCTATTCCGATTATATTTATTCGGAAAAATAGTATGCAAAACAAAAAGAAACCGCCAAATTAATGACGGTTTCATAATATCAAAAACTATTTATTTGTTTATGCTACTCTCAGTTTTCTTTCCAAATCTCCATATCTATTTTTAAATATCGTTTTTCACAATATCCTCGTAACTTTCACGCTTGATGATAACACGAGACACACCATTATTGACCATCACCATAGCAGGACGGGGAATACGGTTGTAATTGGAAGCCATTGAGTAGTTATAGGCTCCGGTTGAAAGAACAGCGAGGGTATCGCCCACTTCAACCTCTGCAACCATCGCATTTTCCTGAATAAGATCACCGCTTTCACAGCACTTACCTGCAACTGTTACAGCCTCATTCGGCTCCTCTCCTGCTTTGCTTGCATTTACCACCTTATAATCTGACTGATACAAAGCGTAGCGTACATTATCTGTCATACCACCGTCGATGGATACATATGTCCTGATATTCGGAATATTCTTTTTTCCGCCGACTGTGTAGAGTGTGATTCCTGCTTCGCCAACTATTGAACGACCGGGTTCAATAAAAATATACGGAATCTCAAGGCCGTGTTCAGCAGCCTTAGCTTTCACCGCAACCGAAACCTTTTCCATATACTTTTCATAAGGAACAGGCTCGTCCTTTTCTGTATACATAATTCCGAAACCGCCGCCGAGGTTCAGCTCTTTGATTTCTACACCGAGCTTTTGCTTAATCTCAGAAATAAAGTCCATCATAATCTCGGCAGCAGTTACAAACGGCTCAATATCAAAAATTTGAGATCCGATATGGCAATGCAGCTCTGTGAGAACAACATTTTCAAGTGATACGGTTTCTTTTACCGCATTAAACGCTTCCCCTGTTTCAAGTGCAAATCCGAACTTGGAGTCTATTTGTCCTGTTCTTATGAAGTTGTGAGTATGTGCGTCTACACCGGGCTTGATTCTGAAAGAAATATTCACTTTCTTGCTCATTTCACCTGCGATAGTGTTTAAAAGCTCAAGCTCATGGAGATTATCTACAACAAATTTGCCTACCCCTGATTCTATGGCAAAACGAAGCTCATCGGCAGTTTTATTATTACCGTGAAAATGAACCTTTTCCATTGGAAATCCCGCCTGAACCGCAGTGTAGATTTCTCCTCCGGATACAACATCAAGACCTAAGCCCTCTTCCTTGGCAATTCTGCAAAGCTCCTTGCAGGAAAGAGCCTTACTTGCATAAAGCGGCATACCGTTTCCGTTGTAGAATTTCTTAAATGAGCTAACATAGGAACGGCAGGTCTGCCTGATAACATTCTCATCAAGCACATAAAGCGGTGTTCCGTACTCCTTCGCAAGCTCTAAGGTATCACATCCGCCTATAGTCAGATGCCCCTTTTCATTTACATTAAGACAATCATTTGTAAACATTACTCATACCTCCATATCATTAAAGTTATTAATTGAGTTTTCAATCAACTTTCGTATCTCCTCGTTACCGAAACCTGTCTGTGCTGAAAACGGAATCAGCGGAATATGTTCAATGGTGCTGAAAATATCCTTATAATACTCCATTTGCTTTTCAAACTGTGTTTTTTTCAGCTTGTCGCTCTTTGTCAAGACCGCTGCGAAG
This sequence comes from uncultured Ruminococcus sp., assembly GCA_945607165.1. Taxonomy (GTDB): domain Bacteria; phylum Bacillota; class Clostridia; order Oscillospirales; family Acutalibacteraceae; genus Ruminococcoides. Next base: position 5,773 of record CALYYZ010000051.1, read on the forward strand.
TTAAATCCTCCCCTATAAAGAAAATCTATCATATTTAAATCATCATCGGTAGGAGGATGTCTCAGGTCAAGAATCTGGATAACCAAGGCTATTTTTCGATTTTGATTGAAATATCCCTCAACAAGCTTTGCCCATCTTTCCTTTTCGCTTTTAGATACCTTTGCATACCCATAACCCGGAAGATCGACCATTCTGAATTCTTTTAGTCGATAGAAATTTATAGTTGCGGTTTTTCCAGGCTGAGCACTGACTCTGGCAAGTGACTTTCGCTGAACAAGCTTATTAATCAGCGATGATTTTCCAACATTTGAATGTCCGGAAAATACAATTTCAGCCATATCCGAATTGGGCAGCTGCTCAGGTTTTCCGGCAGCAAACTCAAACTGCACCTCATTAAAATTCATAATCATTCTCCTATTGCCTGATAGTCGCAGAGTTCGTTTTGGATATATGAATCGTACCTTCCGCAGACTTTGTTTTTTTAGAAGGAGCAGAAGCTTGTTCAAATTCACATACGGCGGCGGTGATAACTTCATAAAAGCTGCTCACCGGTATAAATTTTACATTCTGCTTTACCGCTTCATCAACCTCTTGCAGATCAGGTTCATTCTCTTTTGGAATTATTACTTCCCTTATACCGTGTTTATAGGCAGCCATACTCTTTTCCTTTAGGCCTCCGATAGGCAGCACCTTTCCACGCAGCGTGATTTCTCCGGTCATAGCAAGATCAAATTTTATCGGTTTTTTGGATAATGCAGAAAAAATTGCTGTAGCCATTGTTATGCCGGCTGAAGGTCCGTCTTTGGGTACTGCACCCTCCGGTGCATGGATATGTATATCCGTGTTTTTATAAAAATCAGCGTCAATTTTAAGAATATCTGCGTGACTTCTTATGCAGGTTATTGCAGTCTTTGCAGATTCCTGCATAACATCTCCAAGAGATCCGGTAAGCTCAAGCTTTCCTGTGCCCTCCATTACTGCGACCTCTATCGGCAGCAGCTCTCCGCCTACTGATGTCCATGCAAGTCCGTTTACAACTCCGATTTCATCCTTTTCAAGATAGTTCTTGGGGAGATACTTTTTAGTTCCGAGCAAGGACTCCACAGTCTTTTCATCAATTTTGAAGACAGAGTCCTTCTCATCAATCATTTTAACTGCACACTTTCTGATGATTGAAGCAATACATCTTTCAAGGGTTCGCACACCTGCCTCCCTTGTATAATATTCAATCAAAAATGCAAGTCCCTTTTTGGTAAATTTAATATCCTTTGAAGTAAAGCCGCATAACTTCAACTGCTTGGGGACAAGGTGTTTTTGAGCAATATTAAGCTTTTCCTCCGCCGTATAACTGCTAATTTCAATTATCTCCATACGGTCACGCAAGGGTGATGGTATTGCTGAAACATCATTTGCTGTTGTTATGAAAAGCACATCGGACAAATCAAACGGAATATCAATATAGTGATCAACAAACTTATTGTTCTGTTCACTGTCAAGCACCTCAAGCAAGGCTGAGGTCGGATCACCCTTGAAATCATTACAAAGCTTGTCCACCTCGTCAAGAATTATAAGGGGATTTTTTGTACCTGCATTACTGATGGCAGTCATTATCCTGCCCGGAATTGAACCTATATATGTACGCCTGTGCCCCCTGATTTCGGCTTCATCCTTAACTCCTCCGAGCGCAATTCTCTGACATTCTCTTTTGAGAGCCTTAGCTATTGAGTGTGCTATTGAGGTTTTTCCGACACCGGGAGGACCGGCAAAGCAAATTATCTGTCCTTTTTGGTCAGGCGAGAATACTGATACAGCAAACTGCTCGATAATTCTCTCCTTGATTTTGTTTAATCCAAAATGGCTTTTGTCGAGTTCCCTTCTAAGTTTGGGAATACTGACATAGGCATTTGATCGAGTGTTCCACGGAAGATCTAATACGGTATCAAGATATGTCCTGATTACCGAAGCCTCCTGACTGCCGTATGGCATTTTTGTAAGCTTTCTGCATTCCTTAAGAAGAACATTCTCAGACTTTTCATCAAGCTTAATTTCTTCGATTCTTACAATATAGTTTTCTGCTTCTGAAGAAGGATTGTCCTCCTCGCCGAGCTCCTCTTCTATCACTCTTTTTTGTTCTCTCAGGAAAAAGTCTCTCTGGCTTTCATCAATTCTAAGCTTTGCTTTAGATGAAATCTGATCTTCTATATTAAGAAGATAATTCTCATTGGTTAGGATATCAAGTACAGTTTCAAGCCGCTGAGTGCAGTCATCAGCTTCAAGTACAATCTGTTTTAATTGATACTCAACATTAATGTTTGAGGCAATAAAATCTGCAAGCTCACCTGAATTCTTACACAATGCAATTTTAAAGATTATATCGGGAGGCATTTTAGGGGACTTGTCCATATATTCTTCAAACTCTTTTTTTACAGCACGGACAAGCGCCTGTTCCCTTGCAGTATTTCTCACTTCTTCATCTATTATCGGTTTAATGTTTGCCATAAGGCAAGATTCATCGTCAACCGTTGAAACAAATGCGGCTCTGCACTGACCCTCGATGACTACTCGACTGACATTATCAGGCTGCTTCATCACCTGGACTACCTTTGCAATAACTCCCATTGTGTAAAGCCTTGACATTTTTGGTTCATTTTCGGTTGGATCCTTTTGTGTTACCAGAAAAAGAAGCTGATCCTTTTTCATTGCTCTGTTTATGGCAACAATACTTTTAGATCTGCCAACATCAAAATGTATAAGAGACTTTGGGAACACAACTAAGCCTCTGAGCGGCAGAACAGGAAGAACCATTGTTTCCGGATAATTATTATTCATAGTAAATTCCTTTCAAAGAATAGCTTTGAAAAACAAAAAGCTGTATTGCATTTATCAATACAGCCAATCATATATTAAGACGCTGTACTACGCTTTTGACGCTTCGTTGCATCTTTTTTTGTTAATCGGTTTAACGCAGAGCCTGAAGACTGTTTTTCCTTTCTGCGAATAATCTGAGGCTGAGCATTTGAAGAGATAACATCTTTTGTAATAATGATTTTTTCTATTGATTCATCAGATGGAGTTTCAAACATAAGATCCTTAAGGATATCCTCCATAATTCCTCTCAGACCTCTTGCACCGGTATGGCTCTCCTGTGCTAAGGCAGCAATCTCTTTGAGAGATTCCTCTTCAAAATACAATTCAACATTATCAAGCTCAAACAGTTTTTTGTATTGCTGAACAATGGAATTCTTGGGAACTGTAAGAATCTTAACCAAAGCTTCAATATCAAGACCACTCAAGGCTGTAATTACCGGGAGCCGTCCGATTAGCTCGGGAATTATTCCGTATTTTACCAAATCGTGCGAAGTAACATCCTTCATCCAGTCGGTTTCATCAAGCTCAGCTTTAGACTGAACGAGCGATTCGAAACCGATAACAGATGAACCCTTGCGCTTTTCAACAATCTTTTCAAGTCCGTCAAAAGCACCACCGCAGATGAAAAGAATGTTCTTTGTGTCAATTTGCAGAAACTCCTGCTGAGGATGCTTCCTGCCACCCTGTGCAGGAACATTCGCAACCGTTCCCTCGACAATTTTCAGCAACGCCTGCTGAACGCCCTCGCCGCTGACATCTCTTGTTATTGAAGGATTCTCAGACTTTCTGGCAATTTTATCTATTTCATCAATGTAGATTATTCCGTGCTGAGCCTTTTCGATATCATAATCGGCAGCCTGAATCAGCTTTAGCAGAATATTCTCAACATCTTCGCCGACATAGCCTGCCTCGGTAAGAGTTGTTGCGTCAGTTATGGCAAAGGGAACATC
>CALYYZ010000052.1 GCA_945607165.1 uncultured Ruminococcus sp.
ATTTCAAAAACCGACGATATTAATACTAAAATAGCCGGCGGAGATTTTAGAAAATTGCCGACATATCATCAGATAATTCTTGTAAAGAATAAAGTTGGATTAAAAAATTTATATAAGCTAATTTCATATAGCCATCTGAATTATTTTTACAAAAAACCGAGAATTCCAAAAAGTGAACTTGTTAAGCACAGAGAAGGACTGATAATTGGTTCTGCCTGTTGTGCCGGACAACTTTATGATAGTATACTTCTTGGTAAGCCTTGGGGCGAGCTCAAGCAAATAGCTTCTTTTTATGATTATCTTGAAATCCAACCAAGCGGTAACAATTCATTTTTAATTCGTGAGGGAAAGTTTGAGTCTGTTGAGCAGCTTCGAGAAATAGACAAGACTATTATCAAGCTTGGAAAAGAACTCGGCATACCTGTTTGTGCAACCTGCGATGTTCACTTTATGGATCCCACGGATTCAGAATACAGAAAAATACTTATGGCAGGACAGGGTTTTAAAGACGCTGAGGAACAGGCGCCTTTGTATTTCCGTACTACTGCTGAAATGCTTAAGGAATTTGAGTGGCTCGGTGAAAAAAAGGCTTATGAGATTGTAGTAGAGAATCCAAACAAGATTGCTGAGATGTGCGAGAGTGTTCGTCCTATACCCAAGGGAACATTTCCTCCGAATATTGACGGAGCTGAACAACAACTTGTAGATATTACATGGAAGAGGGCAAAAGAAAAATACGGTGATCCTTTGCCTGATATTGTTAAAGCAAGGCTTGATAAGGAGCTTAATGCGATAACCACCTACGGCTTTTCTGTTTTGTATATGACTGCACAAAAACTTGTTGCAGACAGTGAGGCTCACGGTTATCTTGTGGGTTCAAGAGGATCTGTAGGTTCTTCTTTCGTTGCAACGATGTCCGGTATATCTGAAGTTAACCCTTTATGTCCTCACTACATTTGTCCGAAATGTAAGCACAGTGAGTTTATTACCGACGGAAGCTATGGTTCAGGCTTTGATTTACCGCCTAAGAATTGCCCTGAATGTGGTACAGATATGGAGCGTGACGGCCACGAGATTCCCTTTGAAACCTTTCTCGGATTTAAAGGAGACAAGGTACCCGATATTGACCTTAACTTCAGCGGTGAATATCAATCAAAATCCCACCGCTACACGGAAGAGTTATTCGGTAAGGATAATGTGTTCAAGGCCGGTACAATTTCGACCGTTGCTGAAAAAACAGCAATAGGATTTGTAAAGAAATATGCCCAGGAAAGAGGAATTCCGATGCATAAGGCTGAGGAGAAAAGGCTTGCCATGGGTTGTACGGGTGTAAAAAGAACAACAGGACAGCATCCCGGCGGAATGGTTGTTGTGCCAAGAACTAACGATGTGTATGATTTTTGTCCTGTTCAACACCCTGCAGATAAGGACAACTCAGATAATATTACGACTCACTTTGATTTCCATTCAATTCACGATACTATTACAAAGCTCGATGAACTCGGCCACGATGTTCCGACAATTTATCACTATCTTGAATTATTTACCGGAATACCTGTTATGAAAGTATCAATGAGTGACCCTGATGTTATGTCTTTGTTTACCTCAACAAAAGCTTTGAATGTGACTGAAGAGGATATCGACTCAAAAACAGGTACTTTTAGTTTACCGGAATCGGGAACAAGCTTTGTACGGGGAATGTTAATAGAAGCCCAACCAAAAACTTTCTCTGATCTTCTCCAAATTTCAGGTCTTTCACACGGCACCGATGTATGGCTGGGAAATGCACAGGAGCTTATTAAAAACGGAACCTGTACTATTTCTGAGGTTATTGGTACCCGTGATTCTATTATGACCTATCTTATGCACAAGGGACTTGATCCCTCAATGGCATTTAAAATAATGGAAATCGTGCGTAAGGGTAATGCTACAAAGCTGTTGACCGAGGAGCACTTTCAGGCAATGCGAGAGCACAATGTTCCGCAGTGGTATATAGACTCATGTATGAAAATTAAATATATGTTTCCTAAGGCTCACGCAGCAGCATATATGATTTCAACACTAAGGCTTGGTTGGTATAAGGTGCATTGCCCTGTTGAATACTATGCCGCATACTTTACAGTCAGGAGCGAAAACCTTGACGGTGCAACTGCTATGAAAGGCAGAACTGCAGTTCGTGATAAAATGAATTTGATTAAGCAGAAGCAGGCGGCTCATGAGTCAACTGCCAAAGATGAGGCTGAACTCGCAACACTTCAAATTGTTAATGAAATGATGGCAAGAAAAATAGAGTTTTTGCCTGTTGATATTTACAAATCCGAAGCCAAGATGTTTGTTGTTGAGGACGGAAAAATCAGACTTCCGTTTTCATCACTGGCAGGAGTCGGTGAAGCTGCTGCAATTTCGCTGGCTGAAAATGGAAAAAAAGGCGAATATCTGTCTGTTGAGGATATGCAAATAAAAACTAAGGTTACAAAGGCTGTCATAGAAACACTGCAAAACGAAGGAGTGTTAAGCGCCTTGCCGGAAACCTCGCAAATTTCATTTTTTGAAGGAGTGTTTTAGTTGAAAAAGTTAGTATCTATAAAAACTATTTTGATTGCCATAGCTTTTACTGTTTTTCTATTGTTTGTAAAGGATAATATTTCCGTGTTTTTCTCAGTATTTGGCTCATTGCTGGGAATTCTCACACCTTTCCTGATAGGATTCCTATTCGCTTACATTTTAAGCTTCCCTTACAAATTATTTTACAGTAAGCTTTTCGCAAAGATGGGTGCAAAACGAAAGATCTTTGCACATTTAAGAAAACCTCTTTCTTTGATTTGCACTTATTCAATAGTTTTTGCAGTGTTTGTTGTAATTATCTCAATAGTAGTGCCGCAAATTACTGTAAACTTAGTAAACCTGTTTGAGTCAATGCCAAAGTATTTTGAATCTTTGGCGGATAGTTTGTCCGGTGTTGTCGGTTGGATTAATCAAACCTTTAATACAAATTATGATGCTCATGAAATATTGAATAACTTATACAAAAACCTTGTTTCATTTATTTCGATAGACCACATAACAAAACTTGCCGGTCAGACAACTCAGGAAGTATTTAACTTTATTTCAGCAACAGCTAACGGCTTCTATAACCTGATTATGGGAATAATTATCTCGGTTTACTTCCTTGCAGCAAAGGATGAGCTGTGCCGTTTGGTGAAGAAGCTGGCAGTTGCATTTTTGCCGATAAGATATTTACCCAAAATATATGAGATAGTTGACATTACCGATACGAAGTGCGGTAGATTTCTGGTGGGAGATATCCTGGACGCTGCATTTATAGGAATACTTACCTTCGTTACAATGTCGATATTCCAGCTTCCTTACGCTCCGTTAATTGCGGTTCTTATTGGTGTTACAAATATCATTCCGTTCTTTGGTCCATTTATCGGTGCAATTCCGAGTGCAATAATTCTCTTTGTAATTGACCCATGGGATATGGTTGTTTTTATCATCATTGTTGTAATAATTCAACAGCTCGACGGAAATATATTTAAACCGAAGATTATCGGAAACCAGGTTGGATTATCCAGCTTTTGGGTGCTTTTCAGTGTAATTCTCGGAGGTTCACTTTTTGGACTGTTCGGATTCATATTGGGCACTCCTATATATGCTGTAATTTATTCTCTTGTAGGTAAAAAAGTAAGAAATAACATTAAAGATAAAGGAAAGATTGCCCAGGAAGCTCTTGATTTTGAAGTTTTGAATTATCAAAAAATTGCCGAGGAGCAAAAGAGAATCAGAGAAGAAAAAGAGCTTCAACACAAAGAAATGCTTAAAAAACTAATAGGCTTGAATAAGCATCAAAATGAAACAGAAGCTGACGAAGAAAATAACACCGAATATAACTCTGAAACTGAAAAATAAACGGTAGAATAATTTATGTTTGACAAAGAAGCTTTTGTGTGGTAACATATTAACACACTAAAGTGTTTGAGAGGTTAGTATGAAAAGAAATTTGAAAATAACTCCCGAGGGTACTAAGGATTTTTTGTTTGCGGAGTGTTCTGCAATGGATGATATTTGCGGGAAAATTGAAGGTGTCTTTAGATCCAGAGGCTTTAAAAAGGTTATTACACCCGGAATTGAATTTTTTGATGTCTTTTCTGTTAATTGCAGCGGTATTTCTCAGGAATCAATGTATAAGCTTACCGATAATAAAGGACGCTTGCTTGTAGTAAGACCTGATTCAACATTGCCCATTGCAAGAATGGTTTCATCAAGGCTTTCTAACAGCACTTTGCCGGTAAGGCTTTACTATAAGCAGGCTGTTTACCGCAATAATCCAACGCTCACAGGTCGCAGAAATGAGTTTATGCAAATGGGCGTTGAGCTGCTCGGTGTTGAGGAGGGTATAAGACCTGATCTTGAAATTTTATCTACTGCACTTAGCTCTATTTCTTCGATTGCAGATGACTTCAGAATTGAGTTAGGACATGCAAGAGTTTTCGATGCACTCTCTGCTGAGCTTGATATTGATGAAAATTATAAAGAGAAAATTCGCCTTTCCATAGAGAGCAAAAACTATTCAGCCTTGAATAATCTGCTTGATAAGCTTAATCCGTGCAAGGCTGTTTCTGCAATCAGAAGGCTGCCTTCTTTATTCGGAGGAGAAGAAGTGTTCGATAAAGCTTACGAGATTTGTAAAGGTACCGGTGCGGTATTTGCTCTCGATTATCTGAGCAAGATATATAATAATCTTCTTCCTCTCGGACTCGGAGAAAAGCTCATTATTGACCTCGGACTTGTTCAGCGTAATGACTATTACACGGGAATTGTGTTCTGCGGATATATCAACGGAATAGGTGACGCTGTTATTTCCGGCGGTCGCTACGATAAGCTGTTATCTGAATTTGATAAGCCAATGGGGGCTGCCGGATTTGCGATCGATACTGACGCAATTACCATAAAGCGACTGTCTGATAAGAATTCCGGCTATTCGGATAATCCGGAAGTGCTTATTTTTGCAAATGACGGATTTGAAATTGAGGCAATTAATGAAGTGTCCCGACTAAACGAAATCGGTATCAAAGCTCAGTTCAGCGTCCTGCCAACATTAAGTCAGACTAAGGATTTTGCACATCAAAGAGGGATACCGGAGGTTAGGGAAATCGGATAACAGTGTTTGAGAGGTATTATGATGAAACCAATTAGAATTGCTCTTACCAAGGGCAGATTAGAAAAAACCACTATAGAGCTTCTTGAGAAAATCGGATATAATTGTGATGAAGTAAAAAATAAAGGGCGGCGGCTTATTTTACCTGTCGGCAATAACGATTTTGAGGTAGTTCTTGCAAAAGCTGCTGATGTAATTACTTATGTTGAACACGGGGTTTGTGATCTCGGTGTAGTAGGTAAGGATACAATACTTGAAAACGGATCTTCTTTTTATGAACTTGCTGACTTAGGCTTTGGAAAGTGCAGATTTGCCCTTGCAACAAAAAAAGATTCGGATTTTTACGGCGGATATAACACAAAAACTATCGCTACAAAGTATCCAAATGTTACGAGAAGCTTTTTTGACGATAAAAATATGGATGTACGGATCATCAAAATTGAGGGATCAGTTGAACTCGCTCCGCTTGTAGGTCTTGCCGACGGAATCGTTGATATCGTCGAAACTGGCTCAACTCTTAAGGCAAACGGTCTTGAGGTGATTGAGTGGGTAACTGATATTTCTGCCCGTTTAATAGCAAATACAGCAAGCTTAAAACTCAGAAAAAAAGAAATAGAAGAATTGCAAAATAAATTGGAGGCTGTAACACTATGATCACAACAGTAACAGCAGACGGTAAAAAAGAATATGAATACATAAAATTACTCAAGGAAAGAGCCGGAAGTTTAGATAAGAATGTTATTCCCGCTGTTTCCGAAATCATTGATAATGTCAGAAACAACGGCGATGAGGCAGTAAAAGAATATACGATACGCTTTGACGGAAAAGCTCCCGAAAGAACAGAAATTTTTTCGGATGAAATCGACAGCATTATTTCAACCTGCGACACCGAATATCTTGAAACTATAAAAAAAGCTGCCAAAAATATCTCCGATTTTCATAAAAGACAGCTTCAGCAGAGTTGGCTTACCACTAAAAACAACGGTGTTATACTTGGACAGAGAATAAGAGGGTTAAAGAGAGTTGGAATATATGTTCCCGGTGGAACAGCCGCCTATCCGTCTTCCGTACTAATGAATGCAATCCCTGCTAAAATAGCCGGGGTAGAGGAGATTATTATGTGCACTCCTCCTCAAAAAGACGGTACGCCAAATCCTAACATTATCGCAGCTGCAAAGACAGCCGGAGTGGATAGAATTTTCCTTATGGGTGGTGCACAGGCTGTTGCTGCTCTTGCATACGGTACACAGACAGTTCCCAAGGTTGACAAAATAGTTGGTCCGGGCAACATTTTTGTTGCAACAGCTAAAAAACTTTTATATGGAACCGTTGATATTGATATGATAGCTGGTCCAAGTGAGATATTGATAATTGCAGATAATACTGCTAATCCGAAATATCTGGCGGCAGATTTAATGAGTCAGGCTGAACACGACAGACTTGCTTCCGCTATTTTGCTTACAGATTGTCCAGAGCTAGCCGAACTAACCAAAAAAGAGCTTGAAATACAGTGCGAAAAGCTTTCTCGAAAGGATATTATTAAGGAATCGCTCAATAATTTTGGTGCAATAATTGTTTGCAGCAATATGCAACAAGCGGTAGATTTTGCAAATGAACTTGCGCCCGAGCATCTTGAGGTATGCTGCAAGTCGCCTATGGAATACATTGGCAAGCTTGATAATGCCGGTTCTGTATTCCTCGGCAATTACAGTCCCGAGCCGCTTGGTGATTATTTCGCCGGTCCTAATCATGTTTTGCCGACCAGCGGAACTGCAAGATTCTTTTCACCCCTGTCTGTTGACAGCTTCATTAAGAAGTCATCTTTTATATATTACACCGAGGATGCACTGAGAGATGACTCTCAGGATGTAATACGATTTGCTGATGTTGAAGGACTTACGGCACATGCAAATTCAATAAAAGTTCGTTTTGACTTAGACTGAGGAAGTAATACAATGGGCTATGAACTAAATAGAAAGATTTGTGACTTAATTCCCTACGAACCAATAAGCGGAGACTACAGTATAAGACTCGACGCTAATGAATCTCCTGAGAGTTTTCCGCCGGAGATTACTCAGCAGATAAAAACAGCGGTTGACAGCATTTGTTTCAATAGATATCCTGATCCATATGCTAAAGAGCTTATATCAGCATTTGCAGAGTATTATAATATTGATCCCACCCTCGTTACAGCCGGGAACGGCTCTGATGAGCTTATCTTTTTGATTGAGTCTGCTTTTCTTGAAAAAGGCGATAAAATGCTTGTTGTTTCACCTGATTTTTCAATGTATAGCTTTTACTCGTCAATTTGTGAGGTGGAGTGCGATACATTCTATAAGGATAACACGCTTAATATTGATGTAGATTCGCTTATCAACAGAATTAATACCACCAATATAAAGCTGTTGATTTTTTCCAATCCCTGCAATCCAACGGGTCAGGGTATTACTGCACAGCAAGCGCAAAGGCTTATATCGTCGGTTAATGCACTTGTAGTACTTGATGAAGCTTATATGGATTTTTGGGATCAGAGTTTGATAAATCAGGTAAATTCTTTTTCAAATCTTATTGTCTTGCGTACCGCCTCAAAAGCAGTTGGTTCAGCTGCACTCAGACTCGGGTTTGCCATATCTAACAGAACCGTATCCGATGCAATAAAGGCGGTAAAATCTCCTTATAATGTTAACAGTATTTCCCAGGCAATAGGCACAATTATATACAGAAATAAGGAATATTTGACATCCAGACAAAAAATGATTGTCAGAAACAAAGAAAAGCTGTATAATGAACTGGTAAAAATATCAGAGAAGCAAGTGGACTTCATAGTATATAAAAGCTTTGCTAATTTTATATTTATAAAAACTCCATACGGCAAAGAGATTTTTGATTATCTAAGAGACAATTCTATTGTTATTAGACATATGGGCGAATACATAAGAATAACAGCCGGAACGGATTATGAGATAGATAGAGTAGTTTGCTGTATAAGAGAGTTTTTTTCGAGGTGATTTTATGCGTTGCGCTGAAGTGAACAGAACAACAAGAGAGACTGATATCAAACTCTCTTTGAATATTGACGGCGGTGAGGTATCGGTCAATACGGGAATCGGTTTTTTTGACCATATGCTTATTTCTTTTGCAACGCACGGCGGATTTGGATTAAAGATTTCCGTAAACGGAGATCTAAATGTTGATGAGCATCACACAGTTGAAGATACCGGCATAGTGCTGGGAAAGGCATTTGCACAAGCATTGGGTAGCAAAAGCTCTATAGACCGTTTTGGAAGCTTTTATGTTCCGATGGATGAAGCGCTCGCTTTCTCTTCGATTGATATAAGCGGAAGACCGTTTTTAGTATTTGACGCAGATTTTCCTCAGGAGAAATGCGGAGAATACTCCTGTGCTATGACTGTTGAGTTTATGAGAGCCTTTGCCTTTAATGCCGGAATTACTCTTCATATCAAATCATTGTACGGAGATAATTCACATCATATCACAGAGGCAATTTTTAAGGCTGTTGCTCACGCACTAAGGCTTGCAGTAAAAGAAAATGATAATAATAAACCGCTTTCAACAAAGGGAGTGCTGTAATAATGATAATTTTACCGGCTATAGATATTAAGGATGGTAACTGTGTCCGTCTTTTTAAAGGAGACTATGCAACAGCTGAAAAGGTTGCCGAATCTCCTTATGAGGCTGCTCAAAAATTTGCCGATGCAGGAGCAGAATGGATGCATATGGTTGACCTTGACGGAGCAAAGGACGCAAAGCTTGTCAATGCACAGCTAATTGCCGATGTTGCCCGTTCGTGCGGGCTCAAGGTTGAGGTAGGCGGCGGAATCAGAAATATGGATGCTGTTGAGTATTATCTTTCTAACGGTATTGACAAGGTGATTCTCGGTTCAGCGGCGGTTAAGAATCAGCAGTTTGTGATTGATGCTGTAAAGAACTACGGTGATAAGATTATCGTCGGCATTGACGCTAAGGACGGAATGGTAAAGGCCGAGGGTTGGCTTGACAGCTCTGATATTGACTATATTGAGCTTGCTAAGAGAATGGAATCAGTAGGGGTACAAACTATTGTATTTACAGACATCGACCAAGACGGAACTCTTGCAGGACCCAATCTAAAACAACTTGATGATTTAGTTAATAATGTTTCCTGCAATATTATTGCAAGCGGCGGTGTTGCTGTGCTAAAGGATATACTTAATCTTTCTGATCTTAATGTATATGGTGCTATTTGCGGCAAGGCCATTTATTCAGGCAAGCTTGATTTAAAACAAGCCATTCAAATGATCGCTAAAATATGAAGGGTGTATTATGGATTTAGAGAATTATTTTTTAAAGTCAGTCTTAATTCCCGCTATTATTCAGGAAGGGTCTTCTGGGAGATCGGAAGAGCACACGTCT
>CALYYZ010000053.1 GCA_945607165.1 uncultured Ruminococcus sp.
TATACATAATTTTCAAATAAATTACAAGACTGTAATACTAATTTCTGATTAAAACCGGGATATTTTTATACTAACCTATGAGATAAATCACTATTAATCAGGATTAATATTAGAAAGCAAAAACACCTTCCGCAAATTATCTGTGGAAGGTGTTGATGTACTATATAGAGCACCGAACAAGTAATCGGTGCGGCTCGCCCGAAATTTACTCAACCGTAACTGATTTAGCAAGATTTCTGGGCTTATCGGGATCGTTACCTCTGTTAATGGAGGTGTAATATGCCAAAAGCTGAAGCGGGACAACCGCAGTAATGGGCATTAACAGTTCATCGGAGTGGGGAATTTCAATGACATAGTCCGCAACCCCCTCCTTAAGTTTCCTTGCACAAGCGTCTGTGCACACAAGAATTATTGTTGCTCCTCTGGACTTAACCTCAACTATATTACTTATAGTTTTAGGGATTACATCTGTCTGAGTGGCAACCGATATAACAGGCATCTCCTCATCAATAAGAGAAATTGTGCCGTGCTTAAGCTCGCCGGCAGCATAGCTTTCCGAATGAATATATGAAACCTCTTTTAGCTTCAAAGAGCCCTCCATTGAAAGCGCATAGTCAAGGCCTCTGCCTATATAAAGCAAACTCTCGGCATTAATAAGTTTAGTTGCAATGAATTTACACTTTTCCTCGCAGGAATCAATCACATACTGAACAGCCTCGGGCATCTTTCTGAGTGCCGAAACGAGCCGTTTACATTCAGCCGGACTTATTGTTTCCTTGGCAAGAGCAAGCTCAAAGGCAAAAAGATAGATTACGGAAAGCTGGGTAATATAAGCCTTTGTAGAAGCAACGGCAATTTCCGGACCGGCAAGCGTATAGATGAGCATATCAGCTTCACGGGCAATAGAGCTTCCCTTTGCGTTTACAATGGCAAGTGTAGTTGCTCCCTTTTGCTTGGCAAGACGAAGTGCCGCAAGGCTGTCGGCAGTCTCTCCTGACTGGGAAACAATAATAACAAGATCTCCTTTGCCGACAATAGGATTTCGGTAACGGAACTCAGAAGCAATATCAACCGTAACCGGTACTCTTGCCAAATCCTCAATGACATATTTGCCGACCATTCCTGCATGCATCGCTGTTCCGCAGGCTACTATTGTTATGCTTTTGAAATCCTTGATTTTATCAAGTGTAATGCCACATTCCTCAAGACAGGGCAAACCGTTTTTTATTCTGGGAGTTATAGTCATCTGTATTGCCGACGGCTGCTCGTTTATCTCCTTAATCATAAAGTGGGGATATCCGCCCTTTTCCGCAGCCTCCATATCCCAATCAGCTGTCTTTAGCTCCTTTTCAATAGGCTCGAGGTGCTCATCGACAAATGTAACACCTTCTCTTGTCAGGGTTGCAATTTCATCGTGTTCAAGCAAATAGTAATCCCTTGTATATTGCAAAATTGCAGGTACATCTGAAGCAATAAAACATTCGCCCTCGTTAACACCCACAATCAACGGACTCTCCCGGCGCACTGCAAAAACCCTGTCGGGATAATCCTTGAACATAATTCCCAAAGCGAAAGAGCCTTTCAGCTCCGCCATAACGCTGTCTATGGTTTCGACAGGATTACCGTTATACATATAGTCAAGCAGCTGTGCCACTACCTCTGTGTCGGTATCGCTCAAAAACTCTCTGCCCTTTGAAATCAAAAATTCCTTCAGGTCTAAGTAGTTTTCAATAATTCCGTTATGTACAATAGTAACCCTTGCACCGCTGTGCGGATGAGAGTTAACATCTGAAGGCTCGCCGTGGGTAGCCCAACGGGTATGACCTATTCCTATATGTCCCTGAGGCTTGCCTACAGCTCCGAGCTTATCCTCTAAATCCTTAAGCTTGCCCTTGGTTTTTACAGTTATTATCTCATTATTTTCAAAAACAGCTATGCCTGCCGAATCATATCCTCTGTATTCCAGCTTTGTCAAGGCACTGACAAGCACCTCGCTGCAATCTCTTGATCCTACATAACCAACTATACCGCACATAGGCATTTTCTCCTTTTTAATTAATTCACCTGATGATGAAATGTCGGTACCAAATCGCTGAGCAGCTCAACAGTCTTTTCACTGTCATTATTCTCTGCAGCTTCTCTGATATTGTGAAGCTTTTCGAGCAGCTCCTCAGAATTTATACTAATCTGGTTTCCTATAAATATCTTCTTATTGGCAGTTGACTTTAGTCCCTCTTCATCCATAAGAAGCTCCTCAAAAAGCTTTTCTCCGGGTCGCAGACCGGTAAAAATGATCGGGACATCCTTATACGGAATCTTGCCGTACATTCTAATAAGATTTTCGGCAAGCGTAGTAATCTTTACGGGTGCTCCCATATCAAGAACAAAAATCTCGCCGCCCTTTGCCATTGCTCCGGCCTCAAGCACGAGCGAAACAGCCTCGGGAATCGTCATAAAATATCTGATAATATCGGGATGAGTAACGGTTACGGGAGAACCGTTTTCAATTTGACGACGGAAAAGCGGAATTACGGAGCCGTTTGAACCGAGAACATTTCCAAAACGGGTAGTGACAAACTCGGTGTGTTTGCTTGTCTGAGCTTTATATTGAATAATCATTTCGCACGCACGCTTTGTAGCACCCATTACATTTGTGGGATTTACTGCCTTATCGGTAGAAATCATAACAAACTTGTCAACACCGTAATGCTCTGCAAGCGTGGCAACATTAAATGTTCCGAAAATATTATTTTTCACCGCTTCCTCAGGCACGGTTTCCATCAGAGGAACATGCTTGTGCGCTGCTGCGTGAAAAACGAGCTGAGGCTTATATTCTTTAAATATTGAATCCATCTTGTCATAATCTCTGACAGATGAAATCAGTGTTACTAATTCAAGATCCTTTCCGTATTCAAGCAGAAGCTCCTGCTGAATATCGTAAGCATTATTTTCATAGATGTCAACTATTATGATTTTCTTAGGACTGTACTTTGCAATCTGTCTTACAAGCTCGCTGCCGATTGAGCCGCCGCCGCCCGTAACAAGACAAACCTTTCCGTTAATAAATTTACGGATTTCCTCTTTATTAAAGTCAATCGGCTTTCTGCCTAACAGATCCTCAATACGGATCTCCTTTGCCTGAGTAATCAGCTGAGTATTTTTATCATCAAAAAGCAATTCGCTGAGATAAGGAATTACCTTGATTTTACACTCAGTCATAGAGCAGTAGTCAAGAATTTTCCTTTTTTCCTCTTCCTCACAGGACGGAAGCGCAACAATAATGCTGTTAATGTGCATTTCCTCGCAAATGCGGGGTATCTCCGGAGACGCTCCCACAATTTCAACTCCGTTAATCTTTGAATGAAGCTTTGTAGCGTCATCATCAATAAAGCATACGGGAAGCACCATGCGTACGGGACTGTTCTCGGCGTAACGGGAATTCATAATCTCTGTAAGTATCATTCTTCCTGCGTTGCCTGCACCTACAATCATAGTACGCTCCGAAGCTTCAGCTCTGCCGACCTCAGTTAAATCAAGGAAGGTTTTTTTGAATATAAATCTAAACAGCAAAATACCTGCCATTGACAGAAAAGCGTAAACAAGCACAAAGGAAACGCTGAGACTTGGAGCTGACGGAGTAAGCAAGCAAACTCCGTAGGACATACTAAATCCTAAAAGCACTCCAACCCCACACGCTAGATAATCCTTTATGTTCAGATATCTCCACATCCTGCTGTAGGCACCGAAGGCAAAGAGGAAAAACTCGCAGCAAATCAACACCAATATGATATAGTAGAGAAATCCCCTGGGTTCAATAACAGAATTCCAAAACAGCATAAAAAGATAATTTGTCAGAATTCCGCCGATGACAATAATGAAAATATCCGCAATAGCGAGTATTACCTTGCGCAAATTAACCTTCCTCATAACATATATTCCTATCTATAAACATAAATGCCAAAAATAAATTTTATCACAGTCTATTATTATTAAATATTATACAACAAAAAGTTCAAAATGTCAATTTAGAAGATTATTGCAAATATTCCCGAAGTGTAGGTTTACAATAGATGCGTTAAAGTAGCAAGTAAAAAAAGAATATCAATTAAATTTGACAAATGTTTCTGTCTGTTTTAGAATAGACCATAATTGTTTTGTAAAGCAAAACTGCTAAGGTGATATAAATGAAAAAAATGTGGCGTTTTCTCATCATTGCTGTTCTGATTATCGCCGTATTGCTAATCGGGAACACGATATACTGCGGCAATCATTTAGAAATAAAAACTTATTGTCTTGACGCCGACAGTATAAACTCAAAAATAAAGTTTGTGTTTATTTCCGATTTGCACTGCAAGGAATACGGAGAAAAAAACTTAAGCCTTGTTTCAAAAATAAAGGAACAGAAGCCTGACTTTATAGCCGTAGGCGGCGATATGGTCAACAAATACACTGCCGACGACCGGGTAATGCGCGAGCTTTTGCCGCAGCTTGCCGATATTGCGCCAACCTACTGCATATTGGGCAATCACGAGCTTGCACTTAAAAACGAAATAGATTTCAAAAAGGATATTAACTCAACAGGGGCACGGCTCCTTGACAACGAAATGGTTACTCTTGAAATTAAGGGTGAAAAAATCCTGCTCGGAGGTATGTCTGATTTTCCATACTATGATTCATATGCGCCCGATTATGATACACCGGAAAGATATTTCTGGGAAGCCTTCTCCGAGGAAGGCTCAAACGATTGCTGCAAAATTCTTCTTCATCATCAGCCCGAATACATCAGAGATATAGTAGAAGTCAGCGATGTTGATTTGGTAATGTGCGGTCACACTCACGGCGGAGCTGTTCAAATTCCCTTTATAGGAGGAGTATTTGCACCGAACCAGGGATTTTTTCCGAGATATGACCTCGGTGAATTTGACCTAAAGGGTACAAAAATGATAATTTCCGCAGGCTTAGGCGACGCTTATCCCATCCCTAGAATTAACAACTGCCCCGAAATAACGGTGATTAAAATAAAATAAACGGTAGATATACTTCTATCCTAATACCCTCTTTGCCGTATCCACGCTCTCCTTTGCATCTCTGCAATAGTAATCGGCGCCTATTTTCATAGCATAATCTTCGGTCAGAACTGCACCTCCCACGAACACAACACATTTGCTTGTGCCGTCGGGATTTTGCAGTTCTTTTCTTTCTCTTATAAGCCTGATTGTATCCTCCATACTCTTGAGCGTTGTGGTCATAAGAGCCGAAAGACCAATCATTTTTATGTTTTTCTCAACGGCAGTGTCAACAATCAGCTGAGGGTCAACATCTCTGCCGAGGTCAACAACAGTATAGCCGTAGTTATCAAGCAAGACCTTCACAATGTTTTTTCCGATATCGTGAATGTCGCCTTTTACCGTTGCAAGAATAATTTTTCCCCTGCTCACAGGCGAGCAGCTTGTTTTTGACAGATGATTCTTTATAACCTCAAAGCACTCCTGAGCCGTATTTGCACTTTGAATAAGCTGAGGAAGAAATATTTTGTTGTTCTCGAAATCAACACCCACCTTGTCAAGAGCAGGGATAAGCATATCGTTTACTATCTGCATAGCGTCGGTGCTTTCGAGAAGCTTTGCGGTTATTGCCGACGCCTCTCCCTTTAAGCCGCTGCATACAGCGGTAAAAATATCAATATCCTTTTTATCGGAGCTTACACTTACCGTAGCCGAAGCTTTGTTGTATTCGTTAATAAAATCAGAGGAATTTTTGTCAGTACCCGACAAAACCCTGTAAGCACGAACCGCACCCGACATTGACGCAACATTCGGGTTTATTATGGGAAGGTCAAGTCCCTCCTCAAGTGCCATAGTAAGGAATGTGCTGTTCACAAGCTCTCGGTTAGGCAGTCCGAAGGAGATGTTGGAAACACCCAGACAGATTTTACAGCCAAGCTCGGTCTTTACCCTGTGAAGAGCGCTGAGTGTTTCACGGCAGGCGTCCTGTTCGGCTGAAACAGTAAGCGTCAGACAGTCTATATAGACATCCTTTTTGTTAATTCCGATTTTCTCGGCTCGCTCGACTATTCTTTTTGCAATTTCAAATCTTCCCTCGGCGGTTTTCGGAATACCGTTTTCGTCAAGAGTCAGTCCGACAACGGAGGCACCGTACTTTTTAACAAGAGGAAGTACCGATGAAAGACTCTTTTCCTCCCCGTTAACCGAGTTCACAATAGGCTTTCCGTTGTAATATCTCAACCCCTTCTCAAGCACCTCGGGCTTGGTGGAATCAATTTGCAGGGGTGCGTCGCAAACGCTTTGAATGGCCTTGAGAACTCTGACCATCATTTTTTGCTCGTCGATTTCCGGATGTCCTACATTAACATCAAGAATCTCCGCACCTGCTCCGACCTGCGACAGCGCCTGAGTCAGAATATAGTCAATGTTATTGTCCTCTAAAGCCTGCTTAAAAAGCTTTTTACCTGTGGGATTTATTCTTTCTCCGATAATCCTCGGCTGATTTATCTCCACCGCTTTTTCTGCGCTGCATACAACAGTGTCAACAACAGGCTTTGAAGCTGTGAAGCTCTTGTCTGCGAGCATTTCTTTGATTTTTGCGATATATTCGGGTGTCGTTCCGCAGCAGCCGCCAATAAGCTTCACCCCGTATTTAAGAAGTGAGGCAACACACTCCGAAAACCTTTCGGGCATAATGTCATATTCGTTGCTGTTGGGATCGGGAAGTCCTGCGTTTGCCTTAATAACCAAAGGAAGCTCGGTGTATTTTGAAATCTCGCTTATCACCGGTTCAAGCTCATCGGGGCCGAGCGAGCAGTTTACCCCTATTGCATCAACACCGAGACCGGTAAGCGTTACAGCCATAGAAGCCGGTGCAACTCCGGTAAAGGTTCGTCCATTGCGTTCAAAGGTCATTGTTGCAATTATCGGCTTGTCTGAGTTTTCCTTGGCGGCAAGCACTGCTGCCTTTAGCTCATAGAGATCGGTCATTGTCTCAAAGACAATGACATCTGCGTCTTTGCCTGCAATAACCTGCTGTTTAAAGTAGTCGTATGCCTCGTCAAAGCTCAGTGAGCCGGACGGCTCCATAAGCTGACCAATGGGGCCTATATCAAGCGCAACAAGCGTATTCGTACCCTTTGCGGCATTTTTCGCATTACGAACACCTGCACCGATAATTTCTTCAACCGTATAGCCGCTGTCCTTTAGCTTATAAGCATTTGCACCGAAGGTATTTGAATATATGATATCGGCACCCGACTCGATATATTTTTTGTGAAAGCTCTCAATCAGGTCGGCTGAGGTTATGTTGAGCTCCTCCGGAACGCTGTTGTACTCAGCCTTGCTTTGCTGAATAAGAGTACCCATCGCTCCGTCAAGAAGCACAAATTCTTTATTTTGTAAATAAGCTTTAAAATCCACAATGTTCTCCGTTTCTCCTGTATTTGCACCTTTCCCTCATATTGCACACGGCACAGCCTCGTTTCTTTTGAGCTATGGGTTCTTTGGAAAGACCCGTCACCGCCGTAACAGACTTTGAGGGTGCTAACAGATAGTTTTCATTTGCAGTCAGTCCGATTTTTCGGGGAGCGTCAAGCATATTGAGTATTACAGGCTGAAGCTCAACGGGATAGTCTCCGTAACCGGGGCTGAAACGAAATGTCATATAATATTCAGGGTGTTTTTCGGCAATAAGCTCGTCAATTTTACTGCAAAGCTGTTCGACCGCAACGCTTGCAAGACTGTCAAGCACCACCGCCTTCGCCATATCCGATATCTGGCTCACACGAATAAGCCTGTCAATTTCAGCACCGAGAGTTGCACAAATGACTATAGCCTTTTCGCAGCCGTCAAGATGGCTTTTTATATCGTTTCCTGCCGTCAGACGGGAGTCGGGAAGAGATTTTTCCAAATACAAAAATTTTGGATTTGCTGTTTTCAGGATTTCCGACTCACATTCGCTGAAAAGTACATCCATTCTGTAATTCAGAGAAATTCCTGCACCGCCCAAATATCTGACAGCTTCGCTTCGATTTAATTTTTCAAGCTTTATCATAATAAATTTGATACCGCCTCTGATATTTTTGCCGCCACATACGGATTGTTCATAGTATACAGGTGTATGCCGTCAACGCCGTTGGCAAGCAGGTCAACTATTTGCTCAACCGCATATGCAATGCCTGCGTCACGAAGCGCCTCGGGCTTTGAGTCATACTTCTGCATTATCTTTGTGAACTTAGCCGGGAGACTTGCTCCGCACATCGACACCATCCGTTCAATCTGGCTTTTATTTGTAACAGGCATTATTCCTGCTTCTATCGGAACATTAATTCCGGCTATTTTGGTTCGCTCAAGGAAGCGATAAAAACAAGAATTATCAAAGAAAAGCTGAGAGATTAAGTGCTCGGCTCCTGACTCAACCTTTTTCTTTAGATTAAGGATATCCTGCACCTCATCTTCCGATTCAATATGAGTTTCAGGATAACAGGCTCCGGCAACATCAAAGCTTCCCTTTGATTTAATATAACCGCAAAGCTCAAAGGCATACCTAAAGTCCTCCTTTGGCTCAACTCCGTCTATATAATCTCCTCTGAGTGCAAGGATATTTTCAATATTATTATTTTTGAAATCCTCAAGGATAGCGTCAATGTCAGCCTTGGTGTTGTTTATGCAGGTCAGGTGGGCAACCGACTCAATTCCAAAGTCGTTTTTGATTTTTGAGGCAATCTCACAGGTTCTGTTCTGAACTCCAGTTCCCCCCGCCCCGTAGGTAACGCTTATGAAATCCGGCTTCAGCTTACAAAGCTCCCCGAGTTTTCCGTATACGGACTCAATGGGAGAGGTTTTCTTGGGCGGAAATACCTCAAGTGAAAAAATCGCTCTGTTTGTGTTTTTAAACATATCGGCTATCTTCATTTTTTTGCCTCCGAAATAATATATACATTGTAATTATACCATAATTAAGCGATGCACACAATACATAATATCTGTAAATAACCGAAAACAAAGAAACAAAACGAAACAAAAAGAGGACACTGTCAATGTCCTCTTTGCAAATGAATTTTTGAAAGTGAATTAAGAAAACAATGATCGTATCGTTTGCCCCGCCGGGCGAAAAATCTGACGGCGCAATATGCACAAACGAATTAATCGGTGTTTTCCCAAGTATTACGGCTCACATTCCGACCATATATTTTTGAATTGCAGTTGTATCGGCAATGTCTATGATTTTGTCATTGTTGTAATCAGCGGCAGACTTTTGCCGATCATCAAAGGATAAATTTCCGCACAGAAACTTTTGTATGTCGGTTGCGTCTGAAATATCAAGGGTTCCGTCACTGTTTACATCTCCGGGAACTATCAAAGTTCTGATGATTACGCAGTCGGATACATACTTTCCGTTCCACTCGGAATTGGGATCCGTACCGAAATAAGCATAGATTTTCCCGTCTTTAATCTCCATTCCGTAG
>CALYYZ010000054.1 GCA_945607165.1 uncultured Ruminococcus sp.
GCAGCAGGGTGCTTTTGCCGCAGCCGGACGGACCGCACACCGTAATAAATTCACCGCTTTTTACGCTGAAGCTTATGCTGTTCAGAGCATCAGCGACTGCTCCGGGATATCTGAAGCTCAGATTTTTGACCTTGACAGCTTCCATCTTAAGCCCTCCTCTATGTTTAAAATCAGCGGTAAAATCAGCAAACAGGCATATGTAATGTAACCGAATACGGCAGCTGTACTTCTGCCTTTGAATGAAATTGCAGGAAAATAGTAAAATTCAAAGCACCCAAAGATTGCGAAGCAAAGCATTGCTCCGCTTAAAAGCACAATAGCCGTCAAGACTGCGATATCCCTTTGTCTGAAACGGTATATTGAGTATGCTATTCTGCCTTTTAACCCATAACCTCGGCTTTTCATTGAGTCGGCAGTTTCAACAGCCTCTTCCATTGATCTGCTTATCACAATAGATATTATCTTGACCGCATTTTTTACTTTATGGGAAACTTGACGAAAACGCTCGGGCAATGAAGCTTTATGTATATGAAGTTTTCTGCACGAATTGCGTGTCGAGGCACTCGACAGGTCTCGTCCTATACATTTTTGTGCTTTGCGTACGCTCTTAAGCTCCTGAGTGAATTTAGGAACAAATCTTAAAGCCATTGATATCACCAGGCTTAACGAAGGCGCAGCCTTTCCGAAAAGATACATAAGCTTATCCGAGGTCATTACAGTGTTAAAAACCGAAAACCACAGAATCGCCGAGGCAAGCACTGCCGAGGGGACAATTCCGTAGATGATTGATTCAAGCGTAAGAGGATTTCCCCAAGGAAAATAAGCGAGTATAGTTACACCCTGATGATTAAAAAGGGGATTAATAATCATAAAGATAAGGCTAAGGGGAAGGATATATATGAAGCACAGCCTGAGGGTGTGCTTTTTGTTAATCTGAATACAGCTCAGTAAAGCCGAAAAAAAAGACAAAACAAGGCATATCGGCTCATCTATAAACATAGAAAAGCCGATTGCCGAGATAAAAAATACTAATAACACAAAGGGGTTTAGTTTAGAAAAAGAATCTTTCACGCTATTCTCCCGAAGCATTGCTGCCGCCGATATCATATCCCATATTGCAGGTGTATAAAATACTTATTTCGTCTCCGCCTTTTACCTCATAACGGGAGTAGCCGTAATTCGGAAACCAGTCGTTAACCTTGTACATCCAGCCGGAAAGCGGGCCGCAGTCAAACTCATAAATATTCCCGATTCCTTCAATATAGGCTGAGTTATATACCGGGGTGAAACTGTATTCCAGATGAATGTTTTTTTCACGGCACACTCTTTGAAGCACATCAAACACGGATTCACCCTTATTAAGCTTTACGGAAACAGGCTTAAGTATCCAGCCGTCGGCTGGTACGATTTCCTTCTTTGAGGGGTCAAGCTCATCCATATTATTAAGAATTGAGACGCAGGAAACAGACAGCTTGCAGGTTAATACTTCGTCCTCAATTTCCTGCTCCTGCGGCTCAACAGGCTTTGGCTTTCCCTGCGGTGTTTCCTCTGTTTGATATTTGTCCTTCTTTTTTTCGGAATCAGAGGTCTGTTTTTTTGTGCTTTCCGAAACGGTCGAAGCCTTAACAGAAGCAGGTTCAGTTGCTTTGACTGTTTCTGTAGTATTATCGTCAGATTTGCTCTGCTCCTTTTGAGAAGACGGCTGATTATCCGTCTTAGTCTCGAAGGTATTATTACTCTCCTTGGGGCTTTCTGTGCTTTGCGTTGCCTTGATTTGCGGCTGAATCTTATCGTTTGAGGAAAGACCCGGTGCTGTGAAAAACGCTATGCACAGTAAAGCAAGGATAGCTGCGGCGGCAATAACAGCGGATTTTTTTCTTTTTATCAGTGATAATATCTTTTTCATAGCTTATTTGGCAACGAGAATCTTTTGCAATGCGGTTGCGTCAGAGACAGTTACGACTTTGTCGCCGTCAATATCAGCTGTTTTTATTTGTTCGGCTGTAAAATCGTTGTCAATTCCCGCTGAAATTTTCTGAATAGCAGTGCAGTCCGAAATATCCGTTACACCGTCGCCGTTTACATCATAGCTTATTTCGGATTTGATAAGGTCGCTCATATCATAGAGAGAGGTTTTTCCGTTTATCAATCTTGAATAGGAAACAAGAGCGTAGAAGCATTGCTCCGTTGCCATTTGATTGTATTTTCCGTCAGCAGCGTGTGAAAAACCGTTCTCAACCGAGAAGCTCATAACCGAATCCAAAAGGCCGCCGTTTTCTTTGATAAAGCGTGAATCGGTGTTGGGATTTATGCCAAGGCTTGTGAGTGCCGCAATCATCTGAGCAGAGCTTTCCGAGCTGACGCTTCCCCAAGCCAAAAGTCCTCCGTCGGCAGTTTGGATTGCAGACATAGCGTCAAGCGCATTGTCAACAGCTTCCTTAACAGCAGAGTTTTCGTTGTAATAAGGAGCAAGCGACTGGATTGCCATTGCAGTCATATCAGGATCGGGAGTTGTTCCGAAAAATGCCCAGCCGCCGTTTTCGAGCTTTTTCGACAGAATATACTCTATCATATTCTCTCTTGTTGCAGGGTTCTCTGCATTTGTTTTTGGAATCTGATAATCAAGCGTGTCAAGTGCAATCAGGGCATACACAACTGCGCTTAAGCCCTGTTTTGTTACATAATCAAGGTCTGCAAGAGGGGCGGTAAGGTCAACGCCGCAAAAATCGTTTGCCTTTATTCCGAGAGAGGACAGGGCGATTATTACCTTTGAATTTTCCGTTGATTTTGTTGCACTGAGCTTGCCGTCGGTGCTGTTTTTTGCAAGCTCCTCAGCCTTAACAAGATAGCTTGCCTTTGTCTGTTCGTCTATTTTTTCTGCCCTTGCAAGTCCCATAACAGCCCATTCGCTGCCTGAGCTGTCAAGCGAAAGCAGATGATTTGCAGTGGCGTCAAGAGCGTTAAGAATGTCGGCGTCATTGGTGCTTACAGCAGCGTTAGCCGTGATGCAGGCGGAAAGCATAGTAAGCAGCAGGGCAAGACAGGTAAGAGATGAAATTGCTTTTTTGATGGTGTTTTTCATTTTGAACCTCCGAAAATATATATTGAAGGCAATAAAAAATGCCTTCCTAAAAGGAAAGCACAACAAACACACCCTGCAAAATTGCAGAGCGAAAGAACCGTATTCGGTCACAGCGGCTGTACTTCTCTTTCGTCCGAGTTGACAAAACCAAGAATACGGAATGTAGTCTGACTTATGGCGGCTGCCAATCACAGTAATGACGCTTGTTTCGGATTCTCACCGAATTCCCAATTACCTGATGAAATTTCAGTACCGTATTCTTCTTTGATTATTATGGAAACACTGAATAAATCACATCATAAGATTGTTTGCACATCTTGCTTGCATATTTTCCGTCAGCCTGCCCAAAAATTCCTCGTAATGCGTCAGCATTACTGCGGCTTGTTTGTGCAACCTTTCATAAAAATCTGACGGCGCAATATGCACAAACGATTTAATCAGTGTTTCCATTATAGTATATTTATATTTATTTGTAAAGGAGAATTTCTTTCGCTACAGCGCATAAAGATTATCCTCTCCCTTTGCATATTTCTTAACCGACTCAACAAAAAGCTTA
Source organism: uncultured Ruminococcus sp. (assembly GCA_945607165.1). GTDB lineage: Bacteria > Bacillota > Clostridia > Oscillospirales > Acutalibacteraceae > Ruminococcoides. The sequence goes on from CALYYZ010000054.1 coordinate 3,639, forward strand.
GCGGCAGGATTGGTCAGATTTTTGTTCCATGCCATAACATAAGAGATACTCGTGTCGGCGTCATCAATAAGGTAGGATTTTGTGTATTCACTCGTTGCAAGGTTTGCAAGCGAGGAGGGGATAACAGATATTCCCAAGCCCGAGGATACAGCCACAAAAAGAGAAATAAGCTCGTCAAAGCTGCTGTCAATTTCGGGAGACAGGTGAAAGGTTCTTAATAAATCCATTATTTCCATATATACAATGGGAGTAATTGTTTCCGACAGCAGCAAAAGCTTTTGGTTTGCAAGCTCGCACAGACTGATTTTGTCGGATTTGCTCAATTTCTTGCTTGCCGAGGCAACAACGGCTAATTGCTCATAGTGAGTTACAAGTGTTTCAATGCCTGAATTTTCGGGAACCATATCCCTTGGCATAAAGCAAAAATCGTAGTCGCCGCCCACAATATCCTGATTATTGTCGCTTCGATTCAGCTTTCGCACCTCAACTGTGATTTCGGGATATTTTTCACTGAAGTCTGATATGCATTTTGCCGGAAAGCCGAGCGAGGTAACATCACAGCCTAAAACTATTTTGCCCTGTCCGCCGTCGTGCATTTGCTTGATAATTGATTTTGCCTTCTTCAGGGTATCAACAATTTCAATCGCATAGGGCAGAAGAGTTTTTCCCTCGTTTGTAATTATTACATCTCGGTGGGAACGGGTGAAAAGCTGAACGCCGAACTCCTTTTCCAAATCGCTGATGTAGCGGCTGACTGTGGATTGCGAAACATAATTTCTCCTTGCCGCTTCCGAAAAGTTGAGAGTTTGTGCAACTGAAATAAAGCAGTTAAATTGACTTATATCCATAATATCCTCACTCGCTGTTGTTTTCTTAATTATGCAAAAATTGGAAATAATATTATAAATTTTGTTATATTTGCATTATCTTTCTGTTGAAATGTTTTAATCAATTTGTTATAATTCAAGTATAGCATAATGGTATGCAAATTGCAAATAATAAATTTTAGGAGCTGACTATGAAAAAAATCGTTATTACCGGTATGGGCGCAATTACCCCCGTAGGAAACAATGTTAATGAATATTGGAATAATATTACAAACGGAGTTTCCGGAATCGACATAATAAAAACCTTTGATCCCGGCGAGCTTGCAGTTCAGGTTGCAGGAGAGATAAAGAATTTTAATCCCTCCGATTATCTCCCGAAGGACCTTATCAGAAAAACGGATCCCTTTATGCAATACGCTTACATCGCCGCTGAGGAGGCAATGAAGCAGAGCAACCTTGAGATTACCGATCCCCAAAGAACAGGAATTGTTATGGGTACTGCAATGGCAGGCATTGCAACAATAGCCTTTACTCAGGAAGCGCTTTCGGGAGCCTCTCATAAAAAGGTTGGTCCCAGATTTATTCCCAAAATACTCGGAAACATTGCCGCCGCTAACATTGCGATAGATTACAATATTCAAGGTCCGAGCTTTACGGTCAGCACAGCCTGCTCATCGGGCGGCGACGCCATAAACACCGCCTGTATGTGCATTGAAACGGGCAAGGCAGATGTTATGCTTGCTTTAGGTGCTGAGTCGGTTTTGTGTCCTTTGGTAATTTACTCGCTTGCCAATGCAAAAGCTCTTTCAAGAAATAACGATAATCCCAAGAGTGCAAGCCGCCCATTTGATGTAAGCCGTGACGGCTTTGTAATCGGCGAGGGCGGAGGTGCGTTGGTATTGGAAACCGAGGAGCATGCCCTTGCAAGGGGAGCAAAGATTCTCGGCGTTGTAAAGGGCTGCGGCAATACCTGTGACGCTCATCATGTAACTGCGCCGCATCCTGAGGGTAAGGGTGCAATAGCCTGTATGACTCAGGCAATAAAGGAAGCCGGAATCAGCCCCTCCGAAATCGGCTACATCAACGCTCACGGCACTGCGACAAACAAAGGTGACCTTGTTGAATCCTCTGCAATAAAAAAGGTGTTCGGTGATTGTCTGCCCTATGTAAGCTCAACCAAAGGAGCAACAGGCCATATGATGGGCGCAGGAGGAATCACAGAGGTTATCACCTGCGTAAAGGCGATTGAAACGGGAATAATTCCTCCCACAATTAATCTTAACGAGGTTGATCCGGAATGTGCCGGAATAGATTTTGTTGCAAATTCAGCCAAAAAGGCTGACATTACCTGTGCTATGTCAAATGCATTCGGTTTTGGCGGACAAAATTCAAGTATAATAGTAAGCAAGTATTGATATAATAAAATAACCGTGTTATGCGGTATATATGAATATGCGGGTGATATTATGAATCTGACCTATGACAGCAAAATGTTCAGACAGGTTTTTGAAAGTGAATTTACATGGATAAACGGCTTTATGCGCAATGTGAGCAGATTTGGCGGAAAAACCGCAGTTTTTGATACTGCTGACAACAGAAGTCTGACCTATTCCGAGCTTAACTCAGAGGCAAATAAGCTTGCAAATGCAATGAAGTCCGACGGTGTAAAGAAGAATGATGTAGTATTTGTTCAGCTTTACAATTCCTTAGAGTTTTTGCTGTTTTATCTGGCTTCGCTGAAAATAGGTGCGATATTTAACCCTGCAAACTTCAATTTGTCTCCTAAGGAGACCGCAGAGATAATTTCCTTTAACAAGCCTAAGGTATATGCCTATGACACTGAAATCAGTCAGACAGCAGTAACAGCACTGCAAATGAGCAGTCACAAGCCTGAGATCATTGTTGCCGCAGTGTGCAGCGGCAAGTGTTCCGATATTGCAAAGGGACACAGCGAGTTTAAGGTTTATTGCTCAAAGGGCGATGAGCATAACCCTGAGACGGACTATGAACCCCATATTTATGATGAGGTTGTAAGACTTCAGACCTCGGGAACAACAGGCACTCCGAAGGGAGTTCCGATTAATAATATAAATGAGGTTTTGTCTGCACACGATGTAATTATGCATTTTCCGCTTAATTCAAACGATGTAACAATGAATATGACTCCGTGGTTTCACAGAGGCGGGCTTCATTCGGGCGGCCCTACTCCGACCTTGTATGTCGGTGCGGCTCTTGTAATAATGAGAACCTTTAATCCCAAAAACTGTATTGACTACATTGAAAAATACGGCATTACCTTTATGACGGGAGTTCCCTCTGTTCTGAGTCTGCTTGCGAACCGTCAGGAAAAGCACCCCAAGAATATTTCCACCCTAAAGGGAATAGTAACAATGGGCAGTCCTCTTGAAAGGAATGCCTGCATCAGATTTCAAAAGGTGCTTACCCCTAATATTTTCAACGGCTACGGTACAACGGAAACCTTTTGGAATACATTTTTAAATCCGTTTGACCTTCCCCAAATGGCAGGAACCGCAGGGCGTTCCTGTACCGATGATGAGGTAAGGCTTGTAAAGATATATGACGACAGAAAGGCAGAGCCTGATGAAATTGTCGCTATGGACAACTTCTCCGAGGGTGAAGTGATTATTAAGTGTCCTGCAAAAACAACCTATTGCTATGTGAATAATCCCGAGGTGACCGAGGAAAAATTCTACAAGGGCTGGCTTTATACAGGGGATATAGGCACCTGGGATGAAAAGCAGTTTGTGACTATTGCAGGCAGAAAAGACGATATGATAATCAGTAAGGGCGAAAATATCTATCCTGCAAGAATAGAGGAGGCGATAAACCGCCATCCAAAGGTCAGCGAGTGCATTGTTACGGGTGTTCCCGACACCACAAGGGGAGAGGCTATAGCCGCCTATATTGTGGCTGAGGACGAAAGCCTCACCCTAAACGAGCTTGCGTCGTTTTGCTGTGAGTCCCCCTATCTGTCAAAGTATCAGATTCCCCGGTATTACCGCTTTATAGATGAGATTCCTCATACGGCAACGGGCAAAAAACAACACTATATAATTAAAAAACAGGCAAAGGAAGATCTTGAAAACGGATTGCTTGTTAAAATTATGGCAGGAAAATAAAGGCAGGAAAGTATGGATAAAAATATTTTTAAGCTCAGAGCTTCGTATTATGAAACAGACAGAATGAAAATTGTTCATCATTCAAATCATATTCGTTATTTTGAGGACGCAAGAATAAGCTTTATGCACAACATAGGCTGCGATGTGTACGAGCTTGAGAAAAAGGGCATATTGATTCCGAATATCGAGGCATATGCAAAGTATAAAAAGCCTATCAAATTTTTTGACGAGGTGTGCGTTGAGGTAAAGCTTGTGAAATTCAACGGAGTGAGAATGAAATTTGAGTATGTAATACGCATATGTGAAACAGACGAGATTGCTGCAACAGGCTTCACCTCACATTGCTTTGCAGATGAGAATTTAATTCCCAAAAGCATTAAGCACAGCTTCCCCGAGGAGTACAAAATCCTTCTGCAAAATACGGTGAGCGAATAATTTTATTGATACAAAAGTCTATTAAAAAACACCCGATTCCTTTTTTCGGAATCGGGTGTTTTTGCCTGTATTACAGACATAAAGCATTATATGTTTGTGTAGCCCATAAGACTTTCGTCAACCTCTCGGGCTGCGTCTCTGCCCTCTCTTATTGCCCATACTACAAGGGACTGTCCTCTGTGCATATCTCCTGCCGTAAAAACATTTTTTACATTTGTGGCAAAAGAGCCGTCGGGTGTTGCAACATTTGTTCTTGCGTTTGTTTCAACGCCGAATTCCTTTGTAACATAGCCTTCACTGCCGAGAAAGCCTGCGGCAATCAGCACAAGGTCAACATCAACGCTGTATTCGGAGCCTGCAATCTCCTTCATCATAAGTCTGCCTGTTTTTTCATCCTTTTCGGGGGTAAGCTTGACAAGCACTGCACCCTTAAGATTACCCTTCTTATCCTTTAAAAACTCCTTGACAGTGGTCTGATAAACCCTGGGATCGCTTCCGAATACCTCAATAGCCTCCTGCTGGCCGTAGTCGGTTTTGCATACCCTCGGCCATTCGGGCCACGGATTATTTTCGGCTCTTTCATCGGGAAGCTTCGGCATCATTTCAAGCTGAAGCACAGACTTCGCTCCGTGACGAATACTTGTGCCGACGCAGTCGTTGCCGGTATCTCCGCCGCCGATAATCATAACATTTTTTCCCTTTGCCGAGATGTATGTGCCGTCCTTGAGTGAGTTGTCAAGCAGTGACTTTGTGGTTGACTTTAAGAAATCAACAGCAAAGTAAATTCCGTTTGCCTCCCTGCCCGGCACCTTGATATCTCTCGGATTTGAGGCTCCGCAGGCGAGAATCACCCTGTCGTATTCAGCTAAAATATCCGAAGCCTTTATATCCTTGCCGACATTGCAGCTTGTTCTGAACTCAACGCCCTCTGCCTTCATAATATCAATTCTACGGTCTATGATATTCTTTTCAAGCTTCATATTGGGAATACCGTACATCAGAAGTCCGCCCACACGGTCGCTGCGCTCAAATACAGTAACCGAATGACCTCTGCGGTTAAGCTGGTCGGCAGCGGCAAGTCCGGAGGGTCCGGAGCCGATAACCGCAATTTTTTTTCCTGTTCGTACCTTTGGAATTTCAGGTGCGGCAAAGCCCTCAATATAAGCGTTTTCAATGATTCCGTATTCATTACCCCTTACTGTAACTGCGTCGCCGTTTGCACCGCAGGTGCAGGCCTTTTCACAAAGAGCAGGGCAAACCCTTGAGG
>CALYYZ010000055.1 GCA_945607165.1 uncultured Ruminococcus sp.
AATGTCATAGGGTGTATATATGAAATAAAGAACAGCTGCAACAACCGATAAATAACCGTATTTTTTGATTCTTGTGTAGACTGTGATGGCTACGAAAGCATGGAATATAACATAAACAAATCTTGCAGCAAGAATTATTCCTTCAGTACCGCCTGTAATTGTTGTATAAGCCCAAGTAAACGGCATAAGCAAGAAGCCTGAAAGCTGAGAAAGGTGCCATTCATCTGATATAGGAGCATCGCCCATAAGAAATCTTTGAGGTATTGTTAAATAAAAAGCTTCATCGTTTCCCGCAAAACCGTAAAAACACTTTATAAATGAAAACAGTATAGCAGCAGCCATTAACAATACAAAGACAATATTCTGTATAGTTATTTTGCTGTATTTGTTTCTGAAATCCTTTATAAAGCTGACTGCAAAAATAACGGCTTTTTGTATTAATTTTGAAATAAAATTTAGAATTGCAGAGGCAAATGCAGAGCAAATAAACACAATGGGTACGGTAATTAAATAGTAGGGCAATCTGTCCGTCATAACCGGTACAGCCTGATTTAATCTTTCATAAACGATCGTGTCAAATATATATGACATTAGATATATACCAAGAGCAAGATCTGAGATTTTCATAAGAGAATATTTCAATCCGTCAGAAAACCTGTCAGTTTTTATTCTGCTTAACAAAACGAAGATCATTGAAGACAGAATATATGTTTCGATTCCGTACCAAAAAATATAAGGGCCTGTTTTAAAGGTTGTACCATAGCTTCTGTAAAAGTTAAAAGCGGCAAATATAATTAATGCTGAGGCTAAAAGTGAAAGTAAACTCTTAGTTTTAAGCCTGATACCGTATTCTCTTATGTAACATCCTGTAAAGTAATAGGCTATAGGATAAAAACCAATCCACCAGCTCGGAAAGAGCTTCTGAAACGAATCAGAAAGTGTTGGATTTGCCCACCAACCTTCGGTTTCGAAGTTAAATATATTAAATAATGTCGGTACAATGGTGATCAGCACAAAAGTAAATACAAGTACTTGTTTGTGCTTCTTTTTTTCAAGCTTATTGTATGCAAGATTCAGAAAAGGAGCGATCAAAAACAGACCTATGTACATCTCAATGTACCAAGAATAATTAGCACCGGTAAAATCAAGCGTGTTAAGTAAAAGCTTTACCGGGTTAAAATCATCGCCGTATATTATTGTTTTGAAAATCATACAGGCGACAGTAGCTAAAACAAAGATAATAAGCGTGCTGATAATACCCTTGTAGTATTTCTTACTAAGGGTTTTGTTGCTCATAAGATATCCCGTTAATATCATAAACAACGGAACACAAATGCTGAATAATGTACGCATAGTTACCATGACAAACATAGGTAATCCCTGTACAGGCTGGGAATAAAAGCCATTATGCAGGAAAAAATGCACGGACACTACGCTGAATACTGCAAAAATGCGAATAATATCGAGCGATGAGTTTCTGTTTTCAAGCTTTCTCTTATCCATACTAAACCTCACAATAAAAATTCTCCGAATTTATGTATCTAACAATATCATATTTCACGACAAAATGCAAATAATTTCTGCCATACATTATTGGAATTAAGCATTATTCAGTCCTATGTTCAGAAAATAAAAATATTTATGCAGAGCAAAATATACTGTTAAAGTTTATACAAAAATCTATACAAGTAACTCATTGCAGAAAAAACAGTCTCTAAAGTATTTTTGACATATCTGTTTGCTATATATAGCTTTTATTATGAGGAAAACAGATAATAAGCCAAAATTCTCTTTGATAGGAAAATTATTTACGCTTTGTTCTTTACAAAACTCATCATATATTGTATTATATTATTGATTATAATTTATTGTGGGGTGTTCTATTATGAAACCAAAATACAAGAGAGTTTTGCTAAAGCTTTCAGGTGAATCACTTGCAGGTAATCAAAAACATGGAATTGATTTTGATACTGTATTGAGGTTTTGTGAACCTATAAAGAAATGTGTTGATTTAGGAGTGGAAGTAGCCATTGTTGTCGGAGGCGGAAACTTTTGGAGAGGCAGAAGCTCAGGCGATATGGACAGAACAAGGGCAGATCATATGGGAATGCTCGCAACTACAATTAATGCTCTTGGCGTATGCGACGCCTTAGAGCAGCTTGGAGTTGATGTAAGAGTGCAAACAGCTATTTCTATGCGTGAGATTGCAGAATCCTATATCAGAAATAAGGCTATTCGTCATCTTGAAAAGGGAAGAGTTGTTATTTTCGGCTGTGGTACCGGTAATCCCTTCTTCAGTACCGACACCGCCGCTGCTCTCAGAGCTGCGGAGATCGAGGCTGATATTGTTATGAAGGCTACTATGGTTGACGGCGTATATGACAGTGATCCTAAATCAAATCCTGATGCCGTAAAATATGATACAGTGTCATTTTATGAGGTGCTTAACAAGGATCTTGCCGTAATGGACAGCACAGCTGCTTCATTATGCAAGGATAATAATATCCCTATTCTTGTTTTCAGCATCGAACAGCCTGATAATATATTTAAAGCTGTTTGCGGAGAAAGCATTGGTACATTAGTAAAAACTGATTAAAGAGTAAATTCAAAATTGGAGGTATTTGTTATGCAAGCAAGATTAAAAAAAGCAGAAGAATCAATGAATAAAAGAGTAGATCATATGTGTATGGAGTTTTCCGAAATTCGCGCCGGTAGAGCAAATCCGGCTGTCCTTGACAAGGTTAAGGTTGATTATTATGGAACTCCCACTCCCGTCAATCAACTTGCCGCTGTTTCGGTTACAGAGGCTCGAACACTGACTATCCAGCCATGGGATGCGTCAGTTTTGCGTCAGATCGAAAAAGCTATCCAAACATCAGATATCGGAATAAATCCTCAGAATGACGGAAAGGTTATCAGACTTATTTTTCCGCCCCTCACGGAAGACAGGCGTAAGGAAATAGTTAAGGATGTTCAAAAAATTGCTGAGGAAACAAAGATTCAGGTAAGAAATGCTCGTCGTGATACCATTGAAAAGCTAAAAGCTATGAAAAAAAGCGGTGAACTTACTGAGGATGATCTCAAACAGGGTGAAAAGAAAACACAGGAGCTTACAGATAAGTTTGTAAAGAACATAGATAAACTTTCCGCCGATAAACAAAAAGAATTACTGGAGCTTTAATATGTCATTTTTCGGCAAAAAAAAGAATAAGGTTTCCAAAATAACACCCGATCTTCTTCCGAAGCATATAGGTATAATTATGGACGGAAACGGCAGATGGGCAAAAAAGCGTGGCTTGCCCCGCTCCGCAGGGCATACTGCCGGAGCAAAAACCTTCCGTAAGATAACACGCTACTGTTCGGATATCGGTATTAAATATCTTACAGTGTACGCTTTTTCTACCGAGAATTGGCGGCGTCCGAGTGATGAAGTTGCTGCTTTAATGAAGCTTTTTAAGTCCTACCTTGAGGAAGCTCTTTCTGATTTTAAGGATGACAGCATTGTTGTTCGTTTTATAGGTGACAAATCAGGATTTGACGATAACCTCAGACAGCTTATGACTGAAAATGAGCAGAGCTCGAAAAATCGAAACGGTATGGTGCTTAATATTGCCATGAATTACGGCAGCCGAGATGAAATTGTAAGAGCCGTAAAGTCTATATGCAGTAAAGCTGAGAAAGGCGAAATAAAGATTTCTGAAATTGATGATAATACAATTTCGGAGCATCTTTATACTGCCGGTCAGCCGGATCCTGATTTAATAATAAGACCAAGCGGTGAATACCGTATTTCAAATTTCTTGTTGTGGCAGTCTGCTTATACCGAGTTTGTAATTATGGATAAGCTTTGGCCTGATTTTCAAACTTCAGATCTTGATGAAGCGCTAAATATTTATTCCAACAGAAACAGAAGATATGGCGGAATATAAAAGTGAGATGATTTATATATGAGTTCTTTAAAACCCAGATTACTAACGGCTGCAGTGGGAATTTCTCTGCTGGTTGTAATAATATTAATCGGTGAAGCGTTCAGCCCTGTTGTATCTGTCCTCATAGGTATCGCTTCTGCGTTTATGACAGGTGAGTACTTAAATGCTCGGGGATTGCTTGGCGTTTTACCGCTTTCGTTGGTTTGTATGGCGTTCTCCGTTGCTTTACCGATTTTGATAACGACGCCTAATATATATATTCTGCTTGTTGTTTATTTAATTGCACTCTTTGCAGTTATGATTGCAGAGCATAAAAAACTTTCTTATCACAATGTTGCATTTTCCGCCTTTGGAACTCTACTGATTTCCTTTGGTATGAGTGCAATACCTTTGCTTTGCAATTCAAGAATATCCTTTGCATTTTATTTCTGTACAATATTTGCACTTCCTTGGATGGCTGACGCCGGTGGATTTTTTATCGGTGCCGCTTTTGGAAAGAAAAAACTTTGTCCCTCGATAAGCCCCAAAAAAACAGTTGAGGGTGCACTTGGCGGCATCTTGTTTTGTGTTATTTCTGCATTATTACTTGGACTAATATTCCAGTTTTTGATTACTCCGGGTTACAAGGTTAATTTTATTGCGCTTGTTTTACTCGGCTTGATAACGGCGCCGGTCTCAATTTTGGGGGATTTGTCCTTTTCTCTCATAAAAAGAAGCTTAAAAATAAAGGATTACGGTTCGATTTTTCCCGGTCACGGGGGCATGCTGGATAGATTTGACAGCATCATATTTACTGCGCCGGTAGTATTTGTAATTAACAGCTTAATTCCTTTGATTTCTATGGTGTAATATGTATAGTAATTTATCTATTTTAGGTTCTACCGGTTCAATAGGTACTCAAGCACTTGATGTTGTTGATAAGCTTTCGTTGAATGTATGTGCGCTTACTGCATATTCTAATGTTGAGCTTCTTGAGCATCAGGTGCGTAAGTATAAGCCGAGATTGGCTGTTGTATATAATGAGAATAAAGCTAAAGAATTCAAGATTTCAGTGAAAGACACCTCAGTTAAGGTGCTCACCGGAATGGAAGGTCTGATTGAAGCTTCATCATTGTCCGAAGCAGATTTAGTCTTAAACTCTGTCGTAGGTATGGTTGGTCTCAGACCAACTCTTGCTGCTATAAATAACGGTAAGGATGTAGCTCTTGCAAATAAGGAAACACTTGTTGCAGGAGGAAGCTTGGTTATAGATGCTGTGAGGTCAAGCAATGTAAAATTGCTGCCGGTGGATAGTGAACATTCTGCCATATTCCAGTGTATTCAGGGTATGCCTGAAAAGAAAGCCTTAAAAAAACTTATTCTTACAGCTTCAGGGGGACCTTTTTTCGGTCGTACCTATAATGAATTGAAGAATGTTACCGTTGAACAGGCCTTATCACATCCGAATTGGAGTATGGGAGCAAAAATCACCGTTGATTCTGCTTCAATGATGAATAAAGGATTGGAAATAATTGAAGCTAAATGGCTTTTTGATGTACCCTGCGATAATATAGATGTGGTGGTTCATCGTGAGAGCATAATACACTCTTTGGTTGAATTTTGTGACAATTCGGTTATTGCCCAGCTCGGTTTACCTGATATGAGAATTCCAATCCAATATGCAGTTACATATCCCAAAAGATATCCGTCTCCCGTTGGTGAGCTTAACCTTTCTCAGATTGGAAAGCTGACATTTTTTGAGCCTGATTATAATACATTTAAGTGTATGAAGGCTTGCAAAAAAGCTCTTGGTATGGGCGGTGTCGCAACAGCTGTGGCAAACGGTGCAAATGAAGAAGCCAATTATTTGTTCAGAAAAGGCAGAATATCCTTTACAGATATCGGAGAGCTTGTTATGGGAGCGGTAGACTCAGTCAATAATTTCGTTCCGAAGAGTGTTGATGATGTATTAAAGGCAGACTGTCTTGCAAGGGAATATGTAAAATCGAACATCAGGTGATTGAGGTAATTTTTTCAGGAGATGAATAGATTTAATGCAAATATTAATCACAATAGCTCTGATAATAATAGGAGTACTGTTATTTGAACTAATTATTTTTTTCCATGAATTCGGCCATTTCATTACAGCGAAGCTTTCAGGGGTAAAGGTTAACGAGTTTGCGCTCGGAATGGGACCTAAGCTGTTCAGCTTTAAGAAAGGGGACACCAGTTATTCCCTGAGACTTTTTCCCATTGGCGGTTACTGTGCAATGGAAGGAGAAGACGAGGACAGTCCTGAACCCGGGGCCTTCAACAATGCGAAGATATGGAAGCGTATGATTATTATTGTTGCTGGAGCTGCAATGAATTTTATCTTAGGCTTCATACTTATGTTTACATTCACTGTTCAAACTGATGAATTTGCCTCAACTACCGTCAGTGTATTTCCTCCTAATTCTTATTCAGCTAATTGCGGATTAAAATCCGGCGATACAATTATTGATGTAAACGGATATTCTGTATGGAATATGCGTGATTTACAATTCGGTATATCCACCTTACCCTTGAAAGAGGTTGACGGCACATCGCTTGAGGTATACAAGCAGGACTGTGCTAATTCAGCCTATAAAGTTTATTACGGACTTGCTTCCGATAACGAGCTTGAGGGTGAGAAAGCTGAGAAATTTTACAGCATAATCAGTGAAGGTAACTCGAAGATTTTCACAGCAAAGGATAAAGCCCAAGCTAAGGAACAGATGACTAAGGTTTGCAGAGAGCTTTATTCATTTCTTAATATTGAAGATTATTCAATTCCGGAAATAAAAGAAGAGGATACAAGAAAGCGATATGTTGGAGATGTTACAGTCATACGCAACAATGAGCAGATAAAACTCAATAATGTCCAGTTTTACACATATTACGCATCGGAAGAGGACAAAAAAGCTGATAAGCCTAAAGTATCCTTAGACTTTTATGTGAATCCGGAGGAAAAGAATTTCGGAACAGTACTTTCACATACTGTATCCGAAACCGGATCAATGGCTAAAAGCGTATGGACCTCGTTAGTATGGCTTGTTCAGGGAAAATTCTCATTTACGGACTTGTCCGGTCCGGTAGGAATTGCTTCTGCTGTTACTCAAGTTGCTTCTCAAGGTCTTGAAAACAGTTTTGCGGCGGCGGTCAATAATATTTTGTTTGTAATGATACTGATTACTGTCAATCTCGGTATAGTAAATATGTTACCCTTCCCGGCTCTTGACGGAGGCAGATTTGTTCTCCTGATTATCGAAGCTATTTTCAGAAAACCTATTCCGAGAAAAGCGGAGAAAGCTATTAACGGCATAGGTTTAGCCATATTGCTTTTATTTATTCTTGTAGTCTCTTGCAAGGATATATGGCAGCTGTTAACCAACACAATGCCCGGAATGTAAAATCAGAGGTGTAAAATGAGCAGTAAAATACAAGTTACAGCAGGCAATATTCTCATAGGGGGCGGGGCAAAGGTTACCGTCCAATCTATGCTTAATGTGCCGTCTACTGATATTTCAGGTTCGGTAGAACAGGCTAAGGCACTGGAGAAGGCGGGATGTCAAATAATCCGTGCAGCTATACCCAATATGGATGCAATAAAACTGATCCCGGCACTTAAACAGGCAGTTAATACCCCCATTGTGGCTGATATACATTTTGATTACAGGCTCGCACTTGAAGCGTGTGCAGCTGGAGTTGATAAAATAAGGATAAATCCCGGCAATATTGGCTCTGACGATAGAGTGAAGGCTGTTGCCGATGCTTGCAGGCTGAGAAACATTCCGATACGAATAGGCGTTAATTCAGGCTCGCTTGAAAAAGAAATACTTGCAAAATATGGTCACCCAACCCCACAGGCACTTTGTGACAGTGCGTTGTATCATGCATCTTTGCTCGAAAAGTTCGATTTTTGCGATATAGTTCTTTCAATGAAAAGCTCTAATGTAACAAGTATGATAAAAGCCTATGAGCTTGCAGCCGAACAGTGTGATTATCCGCTGCATCTCGGTGTTACGGAAGCAGGAACAGAAAGAATGGGCATAATTAAGTCGGCAGTAGGTATCGGTTCCTTGCTCGCACATGGCATAGGAGATACTATCAGGGTTTCCCTGACTGCAGATCCCGTCAAAGAGGTCTATGCAGCCCAAGATATATTAAAGTCTCTTGACCTTGACAGTGGCGGAATTAGGTTTGTTTCTTGTCCGACCTGCGGCAGAACGAGAATTAATCTTGTCAAGATAGCAGATGAGGTTGAGCAACGACTGAAAGACTGCAAAAAAAATATTAAGGTTGCTGTTATGGGCTGCGTGGTAAACGGACCCGGAGAGGCAAGAGAAGCCGACATAGGAATTGCTGGCGGCGAGGGCTGCGGATTAATATTCAAAAAAGGTGAAATTTTGCGAAAGGTGTCAGAGGAAAATTTGGTCGATGCACTTGTCGAAGAGGTTGAAAAACTCTGATTTGCGTTATTTGAAAGGTATTGTATGAAGACATTAGGCAGTTTATTTCAATCTGTATTCAGTGACGGCGGTATAAGCACCGCCGTTTTGAATGGTGAAATAGAAAGAATTAATATTAATAATAATACCTCTTGCGTAACTCTGTGGGTTAGGTTTTGCGATACCATTGAAAGGTGTTTACTGTTTGAGGCTGAGCGAATTATTTCTGAGCGTCTCTGTGTTGGAAACGCTGTAATAATACCGCATTTTCCTACTACTTCTTTTTCTACGGAGTATTTCCCACAGCTGTATCTGGCAGTAAAGCGAGAAATCCCAAGCATAAACGGTGCTTTGAATAATGCAGAGGTGACCTTTGATAATAACACCTTGAATATATCGTTGATGAACGGAGGAAAATCTCTGCTTGATGAAAAGGGTTTTGACAAAGTTCTGTTACAGCATTTGAACGAGGAATTTTCTATTAATCCAAAAATTGTTTATACCGGGACCCTTGAAATTGAGCAGGACAGTTCGGAATATAGCGCATCAATAAAAAATGCCGAGGAACAAATAAAAAGAGAATCACTCGAAAAAGCTGCAGAGTTTTATCAGATTGATGAGGAGACCTCCGAGCAGGTTAAGGCAAAAAATTCTGAATCTGTTGTCACTGAGGTTGAAGTGCGTGAAGGAAGCTTCTTCACACCTCAAATAATAAAATCATCAATTCGTCCTCTGTACGGAAGAAGTATCAGAGGTAATATTATTCCTATTGATTCAATCGTAGTTGATTCAGGAAAGGTTGTTATTTGGGGCGATGTCTTTTTCTTGGAAAAAAAGGTTACCCGTTCCGGTGACAAAAATATATTTACTATTGATATAACTGATTATTCAGGCTCAACAACTGTCAA
>CALYYZ010000056.1 GCA_945607165.1 uncultured Ruminococcus sp.
CTTTTCACAAAGAGCAGGGCAAACCCTTGAGGTAAATTCCGGAAAATTGTTTGTAAGCTTCAGTCGGCGGTAAGCCTGCTCCCAAGCGTTTTGATATATCAGGTCGTTCCATTCGGGAATAAGGTTGTTAAGAGGACAGCCGGAAGCCGAACTGCCTATCATCATACCCGACTGACAGAAGGGTACGCCACATTCCATACATCTTGCGCCTTGCTGCGACTGTTCCTCCTTAGTAAGGGGAGAGTGAAATTCGTTGTAGTTTTTTATTCTTTCCTTTACGGAGAATGAGGGTGCGTCCTCTCGTTTATAATCCATAAATCCTGTTGGCTTTCCCATTGCAATTCTCCTCCTTATTTATTGTGTATGATTTGATAAAAAGCTTCTATTCTTGCCTGCTCGCTGCTCATTCCCTTTTCTTCCATAGAGGCGATGGCAGACATCATCTTTTTGTAGTCATGGGGAATTATCTTCTTGAACTTGGGCAGATAGTCCTCAAAATTATCAAGGATTTCCTTACCTTTTTGTGAGCCTGTAGCCTTTGTATGCTCCTCAATGAGACTTCTAAGCTCAATTATGTCATACTTTTCGCTGACCTCGGAGAAAAGCACCATTTCTTTGTTGAGCTTTGTATATAAATCTCTGTCCTCGTCAAGCACATAGGCAACACCGCCCGACATACCTGCGGCAAAGTTTTTGCCTGTTTTTCCGATTACTACAACCCTGCCGCCTGTCATATACTCACAGCCATGCTCGCCGACTCCCTCGACAACAGCAGTGGCACCCGAGTTTCTTACACAGAAACGCTCTCCGGCAACACCGTTGATAAATGCCTTGCCGCTTGTTGCACCGTATAGTGCTACATTACCGATGATTATATTGTCCTCAGCCTTAAAGGTTGAGCCTTTCGGCGGATAAACAATAAGCTTGCCGCCTGAAAGTCCCTTGCCGAAGTAATCATTGCTGTCACCGACAAGCTCAAGAGTAAGTCCCTTGGGAATGAAAGCTCCGAAGCTCTGACCGCCCGAACCGTTACATACAACGGTAAAGGTGTCATCTTCAAGCTTGTCGTCAAATTTTCTTGTTATTTCCGAGCCGAAGATTGTTCCGAAGGAACGATCGGTGTTTTTAACATCAACCTCAATCTTTTTCTTTGTTCCCTTTTCAAAGGAGGACTTGAATTCCCTTACAAGACGCTTTTCGTCAAGGGTTGTCTCAAGCTTGAAGTCGTACAGGCTTTTTTCGCTGTACTTAACCTTTTGAGAAGCAAAATCGCAGTTGAGAATATTGGAAAGGTCAACCTCTGCGGCAGTGCCCTCAATACCCTCCTTGGGTCTTATCAGGTCAATTCTGCCTACAAGCTCGTCAACCGTTCTGACTCCGAGCTTTGCCATATACTCTCGAAGCTCGCTTGCAACAAAGAGCATAAAGTTCATAACATATTCAGGCTTGCCGATGAATTTTTTACGCAGCTCGGGGTTTTGGGTTGCAACTCCGAAGGGACAGGTGTCAAGATTACAAACCCTCATCATTGCACAACCAAGGGTTACAAGCGGAGCTGTTGCAAAGCCGTATTCCTCGGCTCCGAGTATTGCGGCTATGGCAACATCACGGCCGTTCATAAGCTTTCCGTCTGTTTCAATAATAACCTTGTTTCTCAGGTCATTCATAATCAGGGTTTGATGTGCTTCTGCAAGACCAAGCTCCCAGGGCAGACCTGCATTATAGATAGAGTTTCTCGGGGCTGCTCCTGTTCCTCCGTCGTAGCCGGAGATGAGAATAACTCCTGCACCTGCTTTTGCCACGCCGGCGGCTACGGTTCCTACACCACATTCGGAAACAAGCTTAACGGAAATTCTTGCATTCTTGTTTGCGTTTTTAAGGTCATAAATTAATTGAGCAAGGTCCTCTATTGAATAGATATCGTGGTGCGGCGGGGGAGAAATGAGCGAAACACCGGGGGTAGAATGACGGGTCTTTGCAATCCACGGATAAACCTTTTTGCCGGGGAGATGACCGCCCTCGCCGGGCTTTGCGCCCTGAGCCATTTTTATCTGAATTTCATCTGCGGAGGTGAGATACTTTGAGGTTACTCCGAAACGGCCGGAAGCAACCTGCTTAATTGCGGAGCAGCGGTTATCGCTTGTACCCTTTGAAAGAAGTCTGTCAAGACTTTCGCCGCCCTCACCGGAGTTTGACTTGCCGTGAAGTCTGTTCATTGCAACGGCAAGAGCCTCGTGCGCCTCCTGTGAAATAGAGCCGTATGACATTGCTCCTGTTTTAAAGCGTCTTACAATAGAATCAACGCTTTCAATTTCATCAAGGGGAAGCGGCTTTTCGGCGTAGTTAAAGTCGAAAAGTCCTCTGATGCTTACCGGGTCAAGCTCGTCTGAAATCATATGCGAGTATTTTTTATAGAGCTGATAATCATTTGTTCGTGTTGCGGTTTGAAGCGTGTAGATTGTTCGAGGATTATAAAGGTGCTCCTCCTTGCCGCTTCTAACCTTATGGCTTCCTCTTGATTCAAGCTCAGTTGATGTTCCGAGTCCGAGGGGGTCAAAGGCAGCAGAATGAAGCTTATCTACATTTGCCTCAATATCCTTTATTGTGATACCGCCGATTCTGCTTACGGTGTCTGTAAAGTATTCGTCTATTACATCTTTGCCTATACCGATAGCCTCAAAAATCTGTGAGCCTTGGTAGGACTGAATTGTTGAAATGCCCATTTTTGACGCAATCTTAACTATTCCGTGAAGAACGGCGCTGTTGTAATCCTCAACAGCCGCATAATAGTCTTTGTCAAGCAAATCATCGTTAATAAGCTCGTGTATGGTTTCCTGTGCAAGATAGGGGTTAATTGCACTTGCACCGTAGCCGAGCAGCGTTGCAAAGTGATGAACCTCACGGGGCTCGCCGCTTTCAAGAATAATAGCAAGAGAGGTTCTCTTTTTTGTTGCGACAAGATGACGGTGAATTGCGGAAACTGCAAGCAAGGAGGGGATAGCAAGGTGGTTTTCGTCAACTCCCCGGTCGGAAAGAATAAGGATATTTGCTCCCTCGTTATATGCCTTGTCAGCTTCAATGAACAATCTCTTGATAGCCTTTGACAGTCTTGTGTTCTTATAGTAAAGAATAGGAATTACCGCAACCTTAAATCCGGGGATATGCATATTTTTGATTTTAAGAATATCGGTTGAGGTCAAAATGGGGTTATGTACCTTCATAACCTTGCAGTTTTCCGGCTTTTCCTCAAGAATGTTTCCGTCCTCTCCGATATATATGGTGGTTGAGGTAACAATTTCCTCACGAATAGCGTCAATCGGGGGATTGGTAACCTGAGCGAACATCTGCTTAAAATAATTGAATAACGGCTGAGGCTCCTTTGAAAGCACTGCAAGGGGACTGTCCGTGCCCATTGCGGCTATAGACTCGCTTCCGTTCTTTGCCATCGGCAGAATCGAGGTCATTACATCCTCATAGGTGTAACCAAAAGCCTTTTGCAGTCTCTTCCTTGTGTCGCCGGTATGCTCCTCAACCTTAGCGTTAGGTATTTTAAGATCCCTCAGGCATACAAGGTTGCTGTCGAGCCACTCTCCGTAGGGCTGTCTTGAAGCGTAATACTCCTTAAGCTCGTCGTCGTCAATAAGTCTGCCCGAAACGGTGTCCACAAGCAGCATCTTGCCGGGACGGAGTCTTTCCTTTGCAACTATTTTTTTCGGATCAACCGGGAGTGCGCCTACCTCCGATGACAGAATAAGGTTTCCGTCGTCGGTGATGTAATATCTGGAGGGACGCAGACCGTTTCTGTCGAGCACTGCGCCCATAATATCGCCATCGGAAAAAAGAATCGAGGCGGGACCGTCCCAAGGCTCCATCATTGTTGCGTAGTATTGGTAAAAATCTCGCTTTTTCTGCGACATTGTGTTGTTGTTGTCCCAAGGCTCGGGAATTGTTATCATTACAGCTAAGGGCAGCTCCATACCACTCATAACAAGAAATTCAAGGGTGTTATCAAGCATTGCGGAGTCAGAGCCTTCTGTATTTACAACGGGAATCAGCTTGTCAAGGTCGCCCTTGAGATGCTCGGAACGCATTGTTTCCTCACGGGCAAGCATCTTGTCGGCATTACCCCTGATCGTGTTAATCTCGCCGTTGTGAACGATCATCCTGTTGGGATGCGCTCTCTGCCAGCTCGGATTTGTGTTTGTAGAAAATCTGGAGTGTACCATTGCGATGGCTGATTCATACTCCTCATCTTGCAGATCGTGGAAAAATCTCCTTAAATCCCCTACAAGGAACATACCTTTATATACAATAGTTCTGCTTGAAAGCGAAACAACATAGGTGTCCTCGTTGCTCTGCTCAAATACCCTTCTTGCAACATACAGCTTTCTGTCAAAGTCAAGCCCCTTTTTTACACCGTGAGGTCTTTTAATAAAGCATTGCATAATTGCAGGCATACAGTCAAGTGCCCGTTTTCCGATTACTGTCGTATCAGAGGGAACATTTCTCCAGCCGAGAACCTCCAAGCCTTCCTTTCCGGCGATAATTTCAAACATTTTCTTTGCCTGATTTCTCGCAAGCTCGTTTTGAGGAAAGAAAAACATTCCGACAGCGTAATCTCTTTCCGAGCCAAGGCTAATGCCGATTTCATTTGCAGCCTTTTTGAAAAATCTGTGCGAAATCTGAAGGAGAATACCTACTCCGTCACCGGTTTTTCCCTCTGCGTCCTTGCCGGCACGGTGCTCAAGGGTTTCAACAATAGTAAGAGCGTTTGCAACCGTATCGTGTGATTTTATTCCCTTGATGTTGACAACAGCACCTATTCCGCAGTTGTCATGCTCGAATTTAGGAGAATAAAGACCGCATTGAGCTTTTTTGTTCTCTGTCTGTCCCATCTGAAATCATCCTTTCCTGATATGAAGCTATTGCTTCAATCACGCCTTTATTTTGTAAAGGCGAATCCACATATCAGCTTGTTTATTTTTCGGCAAAAAATCTGCCGCAAGAGAAAAAATAGATAGTAATAATATCGAATTATTCTGCATATATATAGTATGTATTATGCAGATTCGGCTGTTTACACAATATTATTCTCTTGAATATGAATATTAAAGGTGTGCAACTTGCATTTTGAGGCTTGAGCGACAGTCTGCAAGTTTATGCTTGTATTATATATCTGTATATTCGGGTTTGTCAAGGGTAAAATGCGGAAAATTGCAATTATTTTGTAATTAACTTTCATTAATAAGGGGTAAATGCTGTCATTGTGCAGATTATATGCTAAAAAGTTAGGTATTATGCAGGAAAAATAAATAATCTTGCAATTTTTTAAAAAACTTCAAAAAAACTATTGACAAATCGGAAAAAGAGTAATATACTACAAGCAATGAAGACAGCAAAGGCGCTGTAAGCAGTTAGCTTACGGTGCCTTTTTCTGTTTTTGATTTTAGATTTAATTGGATAGGAGAGAATCACAAATGGCAAAAGTAACCGAAATGTTTGGCAGCAAGGTCTTTAATGATCAGAAAATGCAGGAGAGACTTCCCAAGGCTACCTATAAGGCTTTGAAAAAGACAATCCAGAACGGCGAGCCTCTCGATTTGAGCGTTGCCAATGTAGTTGCATCGGCAATGAAGGATTGGGCAGTGGAAATGGGCTGTACTCACTACACTCACTGGTTCCAGCCAATGACAGGAGTTACCGCCGAAAAGCACGACAGCTTTATCAGCCCTAACGGCGACGGACAGATTATTATGGAGTTTTCCGGCAAGGAGCTGATCAAGGGCGAGCCTGACGCTTCATCCTTCCCCAGCGGCGGAATCCGCGCTACATTTGAAGCAAGAGGCTACACAACCTGGGATCCGACATCCTACGCTTTTGTAAAAGACGGTACTCTTTATATTCCTACAGCATTCTGCTCATATACCGGTGAGGTGCTTGACAAAAAGACTCCTCTGCTTCGTTCTATGGAAAGAATCAGCACCGAAGCAGTCAAGATACTCCACCTTTTAGGAAAAACCGATGTAACAAGAGTTACAACAACAGTAGGTCCTGAGCAGGAATACTTCCTGATTGATAAGGATATGTATGATCAGAGAGAGGATCTCATCTATACCGGCAGAACCTTGTTCGGCGCAAAGGCTCCCAAGGGACAGGAGCTTGACGATCACTATTTCGGCGCAATTAAGACAAGAGTTTCAGCTTATATGAGAGATCTTGATGAGGAATTATGGAAGCTTGGAATCCTTGCAAAGACAAAGCACAACGAGGTTGCTCCCTCACAGCACGAGCTTGCACCTATTTTCTCTACTACTAATATTGCTACAGATCACAACGAGCTTACAATGGAGATAATGAAGAAAACTGCCGAGAAGCACAACCTTGTATGTCTCCTTCACGAAAAGCCCTTTGCCGGCGTAAACGGTTCAGGTAAGCACAATAACTGGTCTATTTCAACTAACCTCGGCGAGAATCTCCTCGACCCCGGCAAGAATCCCGAAAACAACCTTCAGTTCCAGCTTATTCTTGCAGCTGTTGTTAAGGCTGTTCACGAGTATCAGGATCTTTTGAGAATTACCGTTGCTTCGGCAGGCAACGACCACCGTCTCGGAGCTAACGAGGCTCCGCCCGCAATTATTTCAATGTATCTCGGCGATGACCTCGGCGCACTTGTTGATTCAATCATAAACGGCACAGAGTATGTTAGCAAGGGCAAGGTTAAAATGGAGACAGGCGTTGATGTTCTTCCCGACTTCAAGAAGGATAATTCAGACCGTAACCGTACTTCTCCCTTTGCATTTACGGGTAATAAGTTTGAGTTCAGAGCTTTAGGCTCATCACTCAACATTGCCTGTCCCAACTATATGCTCAATACAATGGTAGCTCAGGAGCTTTCCGAGTTTTACGAGGAGCTTAAGGACGCTTCCGATATGGACGCTGCGGTTAAGGCTCTTATCAAAAAGACCTTTACAGAGCATCAGAACATTATCTTCAACGGCGACAACTATGCCGAGGAGTGGGTTGAAGAGGCTGAAAAGAGAGGACTTTACAATCTTAAGTCACTTCCCGAGGCAATGGCTCATTTCCTTGATAAGAAGAATGTCGACCTCTTTGTTAATAACAAGATTTGTTCGGAGCAGGAGCTTCGTGCAAGATATGAAATTGAGCTTGAGAGCTATTCAAAGCAGATCAACATTGAAGCTCTCACAATGATAGATATGGCTAAAAAGAACATTCTACCCGCTGTTTCGGGCTATGTCAGAGAGCTTACCGATACCGCTTTGGCTAAGAAGGCTCTTTCAGAGGCTATACCCACAACAGTTGAGGAAGAAATCATCACAAGTCTTTCAAATAAGCTTGTTTGCTTCAGCAAAAAGACAGCCGAGCTTGAGGACGCAGTGATTAAGGCAGGCGACCTCAGCGATAATCTTGAGCTTGCAAAATACTACAGAGAAACCGTATTCGCTCTTATGCAGGAGCTTCGTGCAGTGGGCGATTCAATGGAAACGGAAACATCTTCCGAGTATTGGCCTTATCCTTCATACGGCGAGATGCTCTTCGGTGTATGATAATTAACCGACAGGTAACAGGTAAATAATTCAGGTTAGCACAACGGTGTGCAGTACAAGAGTAATTCCTCTTTTGTACTGTGCACCGTTTATGTTATAAATTTATTAAAGAGGAGAGATAAAAATGGATGTAATTAAAGCTGTAAACGATACTATGTTCGGTACATCCGGTGTTTGGTTTTTGATCGGTGCCGCCTTAGTATTCTTTATGCAGTGCGGTTTTGCGATGGTGGAAACAGGCTTTACCAGAGCAAAAAATGCCGGTAACATCATAATGAAAAACCTTATGGACTTCTGTCTTGGTACAGTGGTATTTATGGTGCTTGGCTTCGGCTTGCTTTGCGGCGAGGACGCATTTTTCGGATTGGTGGGTATGCCCAATCTAAACCTTTTCACAGACTTTAATAATTTCCCATGGCACAACTTTGTGTTTAATATGGTATTCTGCGCTACTACCGCAACTATCGTTTCCGGCGCTATGGCAGAAAGAACAAAGTTTATGTCATACTGTATCTATTCGGTAATTATTTCAGCTATCGTTTATCCCATTGAAGCTCACTGGATTTGGGGCGGCGGCTGGCTTGCACAGCTCGGCTTCATTGATTTTGCCGGTTCCTGTGCAATTCATATGGTAGGCGGTATCTCAGCGTTTATCGGCGCACTCATTCTCGGTCCCCGTATCGGTAAATACGGCAAAAACGGCAAGGTAAATGCTATTCCCGGTCACAGCCTAACGCTCGGCGCACTCGGTGTTTTCATTCTTTGGTTCGGTTGGTACGGATTCAACGGTGCAGCAGCCGGAACATCTGCAAATCTCGGTCAGATATTCCTTACAACAACAATAGCTCCCGCTATTGCAACCTGCGTTACAATGATATTCACATGGGTAAAGAACGGAAAGCCTGATGTTTCAATGTGTCTCAACGGCTCTCTTGCAGGTCTTGTAGCAATCACAGCTCCCTGTGCCGATGTAGACGCACTCGGTGCAACAATCATCGGTCTTGTTGCAGGTATTCTCATAGTTGTAGTTGTTGAATTTATTGATATTAAGCTTAAGGTCGATGACCCGGTCGGTGCTGTAGGCGTTCACGCTGCAAACGGTATCTGGGGTACTCTTTCCGTTGGTCTTTTTGCAACAGGTAACGGTCAGGACGGAATCAAGGGTCTTTTCTATGGCGGCGGCTTTGACCAGCTTGGCATACAGGCTCTCGGTGTGCTTTCCGTTGCAGCTTGGACAATAGTAACTATGACTGTTGCCTTCCAGATTATTAAGCACACAATCGGTCTGCGTGCCTCCAAGGAGGAGGAAATGAAGGGACTCGATATCACAGAGCACGGCCTTATGAGTGCATATGCAGACTTTATGCCCCTCGGTGTTGCTGCTGCTTCGCTTGATGAAAGCTTTGATGTTGACGGAAATGTACCCGTTACACAGGCAGTTCCCGTTCAGCTTGCCGGAAAATATGATGTGGCTTCTGACGGAGTTAAGATTACAAAGATTGATATTCTCCTCAAGCAGTCAAAGCTTGAAGCTCTTAAGGAAGAAATGGATAAGCTC
>CALYYZ010000057.1 GCA_945607165.1 uncultured Ruminococcus sp.
ATAAAAATGGGTTCGAGATATGCTGTAAAATCTTCAAAGAAGTGTGCCGGATTTTTTGCAGGACTATGCTGTATTTTTCTTTGTCTGAGTACACTTTTTGTTTTCGGTTCGCTCACAGTCGGCGCAGCTCAAAAATATACCGTAAAAGAGCTTGATGAGATGACTATTGAGCTTCCTGACGATTTTATAGCCATCGGTCGTGATGCTGCCGAGACAGACAGATATTTTTCGTTCTTCGGTCAAAGCTACTCCCAAACAATGAGCAGCTTTGAAAGCAGCAACATCTATCTTCAGGGAATGGATGAAAACAGGACACGAACTGTCACGATAACAATGACTCAGACTGACGAGAGCAAGGGAATTAATAACTATAATTTACTCGGTCAGGAGGAGCTTAACAAAATTGCCGATAACTTTTTAAGTCAGCAGGAGTTTGTTTCCTGCACTCCCGAAGCTCCCAAAGAGCTTATTTGGTTTTGCTTTGAGGTAACGGCTTCAAACGGCGGGCAGAGCGTTAAGGCTTATCAGGCTAATACCGTATATGACGGAATGATTGTTAATATTACAATTCAGCGAAACGGAGCCAACGCCGATTACTCAGACTATCAAACCCTTGAGGGAATAATATCTTCCGTCAAGTTCCTCAAGACAAATATTTTTTCGGGTATTTTACCCTACATAATAATCGGTACTGTTGTTGTGTTAATCCTCTTTATTGTAGTATTGGTGCTGATAGTCAGACATATAAAGAGAAAGAAGAAAAGAAGCAGAAACAATAAGATAATCGAGGAGCTGGCAGATAAGTATGTAACAAAGAAAGCAGATCCTTCTGAAGTCGATTACAGTGAATACAATTTTGTTGATGAGGAACAGTATAGTAGAGAGCAGAGAAAAAATGCGGATTTAAACGCAGCTACCGAACCGCCTGTTGAGGGAGAAACTAAGATTTTTCATATCAACAACGCCCTTGAAACGACTGCTTCCGCTCCCAATGAAATAGTATCGGATATCGAAGCAGAAACTCCTGTGCTTTCGGAGGACACAGAAGTCGGATTAATAAACAATGCCGATGACTCGGACTTAAATGACGGCGACAACAGCTTGGAAGAATCCGAACAGGACAGCGCTGAAGAAGCCGAAGATTCAAACGAGCTGATTTCTCATATATCCGACAAGCTGTTTGGCGAATCAGTCGATGATGACAACGAGGATTTTATAAATGATGAAGAGCTTGTCCGTTCACAGGTGAGCCATATCAGCTTTGATGACAGCGATGACTTTTTTGACGAAGCGCCCACAAAAACAATAGGAGTAATCAGCAGCAAGGATATAATTGAAGCTGAGGATTTTGATGTAATAAACGAGGTTGAGGAAAAGGCGAGCGCAGTTGAGGCTCCTGCTGAAAAGGAAAAGATATCTGCCTTAGATATTCTTAAAAAGGTTGGTGGCTCAATAAAGTCGTTTGGTGTTCACTGCGGATACTTCTGCACAAATGTCAGCAGAGCAATTAAGCGCAAAAGAGCTAAGAAAAAGAGAATGAAGGCAGAACAGGAAAGAAGAGAGCGAGCCAGGAGAAGAGCTGAGCGTGAGCGTCAGATGAGAAAAGAAATGGAAAACGGAGGACTTGTAAGAGTTCACAGCCGTGATGACCGCAGACCTGCCTCAAACAGAAGTACCTCTGCCCAAAGGCGCAGACCTACAAACGGCTCTTCAAACAGCCGAAATAATAAGAGAAGATAACGGCGAGGATTTGATATGAATATCTTAATTAAGAATTCTAAGGTTGTTTCCCCGGCTGACGGAATTAACGGAATAAACGATATATTGATAAGCGACGGTAAAATTGCACAGATAGGCGAAAGCATTTCCGCTGACGGTGCTCAGATTATTGACGCTGAGGGACTTTGTGCAATTCCCGGCCTTGTCGATATGCATGTTCATTTAAGGGATCCCGGTCAAACTCAAAAAGAGGATATTCTTTCCGGGTGCCGTGCGGCAGCGGCAGGTGGAGTTACCGGCTTGCTTGCAATGCCGAATACCACCCCTGCAACAGACAGCCCAGAGACCGTAAAATATATACTTGAAAAGGCAAAAAGAGCCGACGCAAAAGTATATGTTGCAGGCTCAATAACAAAGGGACTGAAAAGTCAGGAACCAACCGATATTGCAGAGCTTAAGCGAGCAGGTGCCATAGCGTTTACAGATGACGGCAGGCCTGTTGAAAACACAAAATATCTCAGCGAGGCGATGAAGCTTGCGCCTCAGTACGGAATGAGAGTTGTTGCTCACTGCGAAGACCTTTTCCTTGCCGACAAGGGTATAATAAACGAGGGAGAGATTTCCGAAAAGCTGGGAGTTAAAGGAATACCGGCGGCTGCGGAGGATTGCGGAACTGCAAGGGAAATTGCCCTTGCGGCGGCTCTCGGCGTTCCGGTGCATATTTGTCATGTCAGCACTAAAACAAGCGTTGAGCTGATTCGTGATGCAAAAAACAGGGGAGTAAAGGTTACGGCTGAAACTGCTCCGCATTATTTTTCACTCACTGAAAACGAGCTTTTGAAACGAGACGCTGATTTCAGAATGAATCCGCCGCTTAGAACAATTTCAGATGTTGATGAGATAATTAACGGCTTGCTTGACGGCACCTTGGACGCAATAGCAACTGACCATGCACCGCATACCGTTGAGGATAAGTCCGATTTTGAAAATGCGCCCAACGGCTCAATCGGAATGGAGACTTCCCTTGCAGTGGGCATTACCTGCCTTGTGAAGCGTGGGCTGATGAGCTTTGAAAAACTGGTTGAAAAGATGAGCGTAAATCCTGCAAAAATCCTCGGCATCAACGCAGGAACGCTGGCTGTCGGGGTACCTGCCGATATTGCACTTGTTGACCTTAACGAAGAGTGGGTTGTTGACGCAGACAAGCTTCACGGCAAAAGCAAGAATACCCCTTTTAAGGGCAGAAGGCTTTTCGGCAAGGTGAAGAAAACAATCCTTGACGGCAGAGTTGTGTTTGAGGACTGAAAATTTCCATGACCTCAAAGAATCCAAAGACGATACGCACATAGATAAAACCGTTTTGGTTTGATAAGATAAAAATTATTTTGAATTAAGGAGATATATTTATGGCACATAAGGGTGATTTGCTGTCGGTGAGACAGGACATACGGGTTGTTGACGCAACAATTCGTGACGGAGGTCTTTGCAACGATTTCAGATTTGACGATAAGTTCGTAAAGGATTTGTATAATGCCAATGTTAAAGCCGGCGTTGACTATATGGAGTTTGGTTACAAGGCTTCAAAGGAAATATTCAGCGAAAGCGATTTCGGAAAGTGGAAGTTCTGCAATGATTCCGATATCAGAAAGATTGTCGGAGATAACAAGACAAATCTAAAAATTGCGGTTATGGCAGATGTCGGCAGAACGGATTTTGAAAAGGATATTATTCCCAAAAAGGAAAGTCCTATTGATATTATAAGAATAGCTACATATATTAACACAATTCCCGCTGCCATCGAAATGATAGAGGATTGCGCAAAGAAAGGCTATGAAACCTCAATTAATATTATGGCTGTCTCAAAAGCGAGAACCGAGGACATCAAGCTTGCGTTGGAAATCTTAGGAAAAAGTCCTGTAAATGTTTTCTATATAGTTGACAGCTACGGCTCTGTTTATCCCGAGGAAGCCAGAAAGCTTGCCGAGATGTATTGTGAAATTGCAGATAAACACGGCAAATCGGTGGGAATCCACGCTCACAATAACCAGCAGCTCGCTTTTGCGAATACAATAGAGGCTATGACTCAGGGAGTAAGCTACCTCGACGCTACCGTTGACGGAATGGGCAGAGGAGCAGGCAACTGTGCGTTAGAGCTGCTGTTAGGCTTCCTGAAAAATCCCAAGTATAAGGTTGCACCTATACTGAAGATTATTGAGGAGCATACCCAGAAGCTCAGGGAACAGGGCGTAAAATGGGGCTACGACATTCCTTATATGCTCACCGGACAATTCAATACTCATCCCCGTCCGGCAATTTCCTTTGTAAAGGAAGACAGAAGGGATTATTCAAAGTTTAACCACGAGCTTTTTGATATTATCAACAGCTGATTTTGTTTGATAGGGAATTGCAACATAAATTATCGTGAATTATGAAAACTATAAAATATTGATAAAAATAATATATATTGCCTGCTCAGTTGCTCCCTGTGTGCGCACGAGCGATGGCTAAAGAAAGCACACGCTTTCTTGTATATTGAGGAGTGTACATTATGGCATTTGACAGATTAATTGAAAAAATCATTGCAATGCAAAACCCCACGGTAGCAGGACTTGACCCAAAGCTTGACTATGTTCCCGCTTCAATCAAGGAGGCTTGCTTTGCAAAATACGGAAAAACTCTCGACGGTGCAGCAGCTGCTCTTTTTGAGTTCAATAAGGCACTAATTGACGCTCTTTGCGATGTTGTGCCTGCCATCAAGCCTCAGGCAGCATATTATGAAATGTACGGCTGGCAGGGCGTTAAGGCATTGTGCGACACTATCGCCTATGCAAGGAAAAAGGGTATGTTTGTGATAACCGACGGAAAACGCAATGACATCGGCACAACAATGGAGGCATATGCAACCGCCCATTTAGGTGAAACAGAGGTTTTAGGTCAGGATATCGAAGCATTCGGTGCAGACGCTCTCACCGTAAACGGTTATCTCGGAACAGACGGAATCAAGCCGCTTGCTGATATCTGCAAAGAAAAAGACAAGGGAATTTTTGTGCTTGTTAAAACCTCTAATCCCAGCTCGGGTGAGCTTCAGGATATGAAGCTTGAGACAAACGAAAGCGTTTACGAGCATATGGGCAGGATGTGTGAAGCCTGGGGCGAGGAGCTTGTCGGTGAAAGCGGATATTCGGCTGTCGGCGCTGTTGTGGGAGCTACATATCCCGAACAGCTCAAAGAGATGAGAGCAAAGCTGCCCCACACCTTCTTTTTGGTGCCCG
Organism: uncultured Ruminococcus sp.; assembly: GCA_945607165.1. Lineage (GTDB taxonomy): Bacteria > Bacillota > Clostridia > Oscillospirales > Acutalibacteraceae > Ruminococcoides. The sequence goes on from CALYYZ010000057.1 coordinate 4,992, forward strand.
GCTACGGTGCTCAGGGCGGCGGTGCAGAGGATGTTAAATTTGCTTTTGACAAAAACGGCATCGGAGCAATTATCAATTCCAGCCGAGGAATTATGTGCGCATGGAAAAAACAGGGACTTACAGAGGAGGACTTTGCACAGGCTGCAAAAAATGAGGCTGTAAGAATGAGAGATGAGCTTCTCGGTGCCATAGGCAGGATTGGCGGTTAGCGTTATTTGCCTGTTTTTTGCAATATTCTTTCATCTGTTTTACAATATTTTCTCATAATCATTGACTTTAAATTATTATGAGCGTATAATTACAATGTTAAGCTATTTGCAGTTTCGCAGAAAATTCGGAATTGCAGAAAATATATAAAGGGAGATTTTTGAAATGGCAAGAGTTTATAATTTTTCAGCAGGACCTTCAATGCTGCCGGAGTCTGTTCTTAAAAAGGCAGCTTCCGAGATGCTTGATTATGAAGGCAGCGGACAGAGTGTAATGGAGATGTCACACCGCAGCAAAACTTTTGATAAAATAATTAAAGATGCAGAAGCTTTACTCCGTGAGATTATGAATATCCCTGACAATTATAAGGTTCTTTTCCTTCAGGGAGGCGGCTCAACCCAGTTTGCTATGGTTGCGCTGAACCTTATGAACAAAAATAATAAGGCTGATTATATTATCACAGGTCAGTGGGCTAAAAAGGCATATAAGGAGGCTGTCCGTTACGGTGACGCAAAGGCTGTGGCTTCCTCTGAGGATAAGACATTCTCATACATTCCAAAGACTGACAGGTCAATGTTCCGTGAGGACGCAGACTATGTTTATATTTGTCTTAACAATACAATTTACGGTACTGTTTACCACGAGCTTCCCGATACAGGCGACATTCCGCTTGTTGCAGATATCTCGTCCAACATTCTTTCAGAGCCTATTGATGTTTCCAAGTTCGGACTTCTCTTCGCAGGTGCTCAGAAGAATATGGCAGGTGCCGGTCTTACAATCGCAATAGTTCGTGAGGATCTCATCGGAAATGCAATGGATATCACCCCTACAATGCTCAACTATCAGACTCACGCCGATGCAGATTCACTTTTCAATACACCGCCCTGCTATTCAATCTATATTGCAAAGCTCGTGCTTGAGTGGATTAAAAACGAGGTAGGCGGCCTTGACAAAATGAGAGAGCTTAATGTTAAAAAGGCTGAGCTTCTCTATAATTTCCTTGACAGCTCTGAAATGTTCAAGGGCACGGTAACTGCTGAGGATCGTTCGCTTATGAATGTTCCCTTTGTAACAGGCGACGCAGATCTCGACGCTAAATTTGTTAAGGAAGCAAGCGAGGCAGGTTTTGTAAATATCAAGGGACACCGTTCAGTAGGCGGTATGAGAGCTTCTATATACAACGCTATGCCTTACGAGGGCGTTGAAAAGCTCGTTGAGTTTATGAAAAAATTTGAAGCAGAAAACAAGTAATTCTGCAAATTTATGAGGATTGATTACAATGTATAATATTTTAACTTTAAATAAAATTTCAACTGTCGGCACAAGCCGTCTCGGAGATAATTACAGCTACGGTGATGATGTTTCAAATCCCGACGCTATTCTTGTAAGAAGTGCGTCAATGCACGAGATGGACTTCGATCCAAACCTTCTTGCTATTGCAAGAGCAGGAGCCGGCACAAACAATATTCCCAAGGATAAGTGCACAGAGCAGGGTATTGTTGTTTTCAATACACCCGGTGCCAATGCAAACGCTGTAAAGGAGCTTGTAATTACAGGTCTGCTCCTTTCATCAAGAAAGGTTTTGGAAGGCATTGATTGGGCAAAAACTCTCAAGGGTAACGGCGACGCTGTCGGAAAAATGGTAGAAAAAGGAAAGAGTCAGTTTGTAGGTCCGGAGCTTACAGGCAAAACCCTCGGCGTTATCGGCTTGGGCGCAATCGGAATTCTGGTTGCAAACTGTGCCGTTGCCATGGGTATGAAGGTTATCGGCTTTGACCCGTTTATGTCTGTGCCCAATGCTTTAAAGCTTGAGCCGTCGGTTCAGCTTATGAAGAGCAACGAAGAGGTAATGCTCAACTGTGATTACCTTACGGTTCATGTTCCGCTTACACCCGAAACAAAGGATCTTGTAAGCGCAGATATGATTGCAAAAATGAAGAACGGAGTTCGTATTCTTAACTTCAGCCGTGACGGTCTTGTAAATTCAACCGCTGTGCTTGAGGCAATTAAGACCGGCAAGGTTGCAAAGTATGTAACAGACTTCGGAACAGATGATATTTTAGGCGAGGAAAATGTAATTTGTATGCCGCACCTCGGTGCTTCAACACCTGAAAGTGAAGAGAACTGTGCAGTTATGGCTTGTGATCAGGTTATGGAATACCTTGAAAACGGCAATATCATCAACTCCGTAAACTATCCTGCAATCTCAATGGCAAGAACCTCAGCAGGCGACACACGCTTTTGCGTAATGCACAAAAACATTCCCGAGCTTCTCAAGAAGGTTCTCGGAGAAATCAAGGGAAATGTTGAAAATATGCTTTCAAAGAGCAGAGGTGACTACGCATACACAATCATTGATGTTGCCGGTGCCGATAAAACAGACGCCGAAAAAATCGCGGCTGTTGAAGGCGTTGTCAGAGTTAGAGCTATCTGATTTGCAAACTTGCAATATAAAATAATATCTTATATATTCCTAAAGCCGTCTCGCTTGAGGCGGCTTTGCAATTTACGCTAACTTCCGATAGAAAGCAGACTTATTTTTGCGGAGATTTGACTGTAAAAACTTTTAATTGCATATGTTAAATGTTGAAATGTGAATGGAATTATGGTAAGATAGAGTCAATGAAAATAAGGAAGTGTTGTTATGAAAAAGTGTGAGTATTGCGCAAAAGAAATTTCATACTTTGAGCAATATTGCTGTGATGACTGTCAGGAAAGCGTAAACAAATTCAATGAAACAAGGGATAAATATTCCAAAGTGTTTTCTGTTACAAGCTTTATCTGCGTTTTCGGAATACCGCTGGGCTTAATGGTGTTTTCGTTTGCGAGGGCACTCGGACTTTTGCTGTCTGCCGGCAGCTGCTTTGCTATGGGAATTGTACTTTTTCTTTTGCCTTTTCCTGCCGAGAATATGATAACCAAGTACAAGCTAAAAAAAGCTATTAAGATTACCCGAATCATAGGTATTGCGGTAATCGGCGTCGGATTGGCAATTTGCTTGCTTTCAGTTTTATTGTTTGGTATATAGACTGTGTGGAGCAGAAAATTAAAAAATAAAATTAATTGTTTGATTTTGAATAAATAAAAGGTTTGTGTCAACACTATTATCAACAACCTAAAAGGAGGTTTTATAATGCTTGATAAAATTGCGTTGACACTGCTTATTATCGGCGGTCTTAACTGGGGTTCTGTCGGTATTTTTCAGTTTGATATTGTTGCATGGATTTGCGGAGGTCAAACAGGAATTGTCAGCAGGGTTATTTACATTATTGTCGGTCTTGCGGCAATTTGGTGTATCTCGCTGTTATTCCGTGAAAACTCTACCCGAGTCGCCAGTGAAAATCAATAGTCAAAAAGGTTATTAATAAGATAGCATAAAAGCGGGTTGACTCTTTGAGCCAACCCGCTGAGCATATAAGCATATATACAATATATAATATATATTAGTTACAAGCGATTACAGAGCTTCAACTATAGCTTTTGTATCCCTTGCAATTACCATTTCTTCATCTGTAGCAATAACCTCAACTCTGATTTTTGAGTCGGGGGTGGAGATTGTGCCTGTGCCTCCGCACTTAGCGTTTGCGTTTGCATTTTTATCAATTAAAACTCCCAGACATTCAAGATAT
>CALYYZ010000058.1 GCA_945607165.1 uncultured Ruminococcus sp.
GCTACAGAGGCTGACTTCTTCTGCTTCGGTACAAACGACCTTACTCAGATGACATTCGGCTTCAGCCGTGATGACGCAGGTAAGTTCCTCGACGCTTACTATGACACAAAGATTTTCGAGAACGATCCCTTTGCTAAGCTCGACCAGACAGGTGTTGGCAAGCTTATGGAAACAGCAATCAAGCTCGGCAAGCCCGTTAATCCCAACCTCCACATTGGTATCTGCGGCGAGCACGGCGGTGACCCCTCATCAGTAGAGTTCTGCCACAAGATTGGTCTTGACTATGTTTCCTGCTCACCCTTCCGTGTTCCGATTGCAAGACTTGCCGCTGCACAGGCTGCAATCAACAACAAGTAATTCAACTGAATTTCTGATTAGGGCAAAGCCTAATATCAAAACCAATATAAAATTGACCCTACAGGAGAAATCCTGTAGGGCCTTTTTCATTTTATAAAGCTTTGTCAATTATTTAAGAAGTTTAGCCGATGGCTAATCTCTGTTAATTTTATTATTTTTTAATAATTCGGCAAAGTCTATAAGCGTTTTTCTTTCGTCAGCCGTTAGGTATTCCATAATACAGATAAGCTGTTTTGCAGCTGACATTGAGTTGAGCTTGTATTCTCCTAAAAGTAAATCGTCCGGAGTAACATCGAGGCAATCGCATATTTTGACAAGACATTCAAGCGACATAGAAACCGAACCGGTTTCCAAATGTGACATATGAATTGTTGAAATATCAATCATTTCTGCAAGCTGTGCCTGCGTAAAACCCTTAGCTTTTCGGAATTTTTTAATATTGTTGCCGATAATCTTTAAATTTAACATCATATATCACCAAGTCTATATTATCCTTAAAAAAGATAAAATTGAATAAATTATAAAAGATAGTATTGCTTTTTTAAGGATATTATGCTACAATGATAACAATATAAAAACACATAACCGTTATTTAATTTCTAAGGAAACACTGATTAAATCGTTTGTGCATATTGCGCCGTCAGATTTTTTGGGTAAACTGGCAGAAAGTATATAAGCAAGATGTGCAAACAGCTTTCAGCGTGATTTATTCAGTGTTTCCCTATATTGGCGGGAACTGTTTATTCATTAAAAGGAGAGAAACAATATGAAAAGTAAACATTTTAAAACAGTCGCAGGATTACTTGTATTTATAGGTGCTGTTATCGGTATAATACTGGGCTTTACTTGTGAAGTACCTTCGTTTTCGGCGCTTTATGATTCCTATGACCACAATGCTTTCAATGTTGGGTTGATGTTTGAAACATGGATATTTTTTGATTTGCTCGCTATATTCTTTGCTTGGCTTGGTTCCGCATTAGAAAAGCTTGAAAATATTGAACGGAGCATTTGCGGTGAAAACAGCACTGTAAATACACAAAAACCCGTAAATGATTACATAAAAGCTGCTGTAAACAGCATACAGAGTAAATTGGAAAAAGTACCAAGTGAAAATGAATGGAAATGCCCCAAATGCGGTGCAATAAATCAGAATTATGTCGGCACTTGCGGTTGCGGAGAGGTAAAACCAAAATGAAAAAGATAAGGATACACTGATTAAATCGTTTGTGCATATTGCGCCGTCAGATTTTTTGGGTAAACTGGCAGAAAATATATAGGCAAGATGTGAAAACAATCCTTTGATGTGATTCATTCTGCGTTTTCCTAAATATATTTAGCTGACTGATAGTTTGAAAAGTCATTTCCTTGTAACACAATTATAATATAGGCAATATTATGTAGTGTAAAGGAAAGGAGGAAAGCGTATGTGCAACTTTTTCGGTAACTCAAACGGCAACTGCTGCTCATGGATTATTTTTCTTATCATCATACTTTGCTGCTGCCAAAACGGCTCCGATAACGGCAACTGCGGATGTGGCTGCTGACACCGCAACGGTATGAACCGAAGCTGAAGGGCTGATTTTCAAGGCTTGATAAATTTAGGATGTATATATAAAGCTGTCCGCCGGGGATTTACTCCTCAGCGGACAGCGTTTTGCTTTTTATGCACTGTTTTATTCACAAAAAATTTTTCTAAGGAAACACTGAATAAATAACATCATAAAATTGTTTGCACATCTTGCTTGCATGTTTTCCGTCAGCCTGCCAAAACATAATCAACAAAAACACCTTTCCATTATTATGTCAATTCACTAAATTTTATCTTATTACCCGATAATTATTGAATACTGTTTACAAAAATGATATAATAAAGTCAAATACAGACATACCGGAAAAAATTTAAGGAGTGAGTTTTAATGTTTAAAAAAGCAAAATCGGCTGTCAGCATTGTACTTTCGTTTTTAATGGTTATTTCCTGCTTTGCATTTGCAGATTTTTCTGTTTCGGCAGAGGAGTACAAAACCGTTTACTTCAATAACAATGTTGGCTGGGATGAGGTTTACTGTTTTCTCTGGGATAACAACGGGAATTATAATTCCTCCTGGCCCGGAGAAAAAATGGATAATATTGGCAACAACATTTGGTCATATACCATAAAAAATAATGCCGTCAACATCATCTTTGGCAACGGCGGATACGGTGAGGGCAACCAGACCGATGATTTAATTCTCCCCGGCGACGGATATGTATACGACAGCTCAGCAAAGGAATGGTCGTTTTACAGGAGTGTACCGAAAATTTCGAGCAATATAGTAAGCGGCTGTGAATTTAAAGACACGCTGAACATCAAAATATCTTCTCCATCAGGCGAATCCTCTTACTACACAATCAACGATTCCGATCGTGTAAATTTTACCGACACTGCTGAATTCACCCTCGGCAGCGATACCGATTCACCAAAGGAATACACAATCAAGGTTTATTCCGAAAATTCCCTCGGTAATACAGAAAAAACCTTTGTGTATAAAAAAATCATCACGACTGCAAACACCGTTGAGTCAACTGCCGTTCCCTGTTTTGCAGAATCGGGCAGTCTTTACGCTCACGCTCAGTCAAACTCAGATAGCACACAGGCTTGGCAGGAATGGGAATCCTTGTGGGGTCCTAATTCCTCATTCGGGGTACGCTACTTCTTCCTGCCGCCCACTGCAAGCGACAGTGAAATTGAGCTTTACAACTCCTTCGACAACAGCGTAATCATCAACGGCGTTGAAATCAAGCCGAACACCTCTGCAATCGTAAGCTACACTATCGGCGAAAGAACTACTGCTCTGGTTGAGAATTCTTCAACCTCAGCTTATGTTGAGTTTTACAAATCCGACAGCGAGGTATCTCTCTATATAAACGACACAACAGGCGTTTACACCGACAGCAACGGAAATACGGTTAATACCGACTTCTATTCGTTCCTTATCGCCAACAAGGAAAACGCCGTAAAAGGTGCTCAGTGCACAATTATCGACGACAGCGGAATCAACGAAACAACTCTTAAAAAGATTAAGGGCAGAGGCAACTCAACATGGAGTGATTCCCGCAAAAAGCCGTTCAATATCAACTTTGACAGCAAGACAAGCATCGGCGGAATTTCAGGCAAGAAATTCTCACTCCTTGCAAACGCAAAGGACGGCACACTCCTGCGCAACAGAATTATGTATGATTTTGCCAACGAGGTAGGCTCGCTCTACTCTCCCGATTCACGAAGTGTTGATTTGTACATCAACGGAATATATAGAGGCGCGTATCAGATTACGCAGAAGGTTGAACTTGGCAAAAACTCCCTCGTTTCACTCAAAGATGAGTCAGACACGCTGACCGAAAACTTCAACTTCCTCATAGAAGTTGACATATGGAACTACAAAGGCGATGTTTACTTTGAAAGCGACAGAGGAATTCACGTAGTCTGCAAGTCACCCGACCTTGATGGCTATGACGGCGTTGATGAAATGTTGACCGCTCAGTACAACTTTATAAAGAGCAAATATCAACAGCTTGAGGACGCTCTGTATTCGGGCAATATGGCTGACCTTGAAGCAATCTGCAATGTTGACTCACTTGCAAGAGCATATCTGCTTCAGGAGTTTTCAAAGAACTGCGACGGCGGTATGACAAGCTGTTTCTTTACATATGTAGCCGCTGACGGCAAATTTATTGCCGACCCAATCTGGGACTGCGACAGCACACTCGGAAATGTTAACTGTACAAGGCAAAACGCAACAAACACAGGCTACACCGAGGGCTGGGCAATCAGAACAGCGCAGTACGACAAAACTGTAATGACGAATATTCTCGGTCAGAGCTTCAGCGTTGAGGGCACAACAGCAAACGGTGAAACCTTTGAAGAGGTCGTAAAAAGGCTCTGGAACGATGATTTTATTCCCGCAATCGCAGTACTCAAGGGCGAAGCAACTGCTACAGGTACAAAGCTTAAGAGCGTTGAGGAGTACAGAAACATTTCACCGATTGCTTCCGATTTCAACTACTATATGTGGAAATTCCAGTGGTTCCCGTACTTTGACGCACTCGGCGGCAGTTATTCGAGCGACCTTGACGGTCAGATAAACTATATGTACGACTGGCTCGTTAGTCGTGAAAAGTGGATGACAAAGGCGATTAACAAAATAATCGAAGTTCCCGATGATAACTATTACCTCACAGGCGTCGGCTTTGGCGGTTGGGGCGCAAAGGAATATAAGCTGACAAAAGCCGAAAACAGCGGATACACAATTAATGTAACACTTCTCAAAGACACGGAATACATATTCAAAATCTTCAACGAAGACGGAACAAAATACTATACTGCCGATTTAAGCGACGAAACGACAGCAAAGTATTTAAGCTACGAGAGCACAAATTATAACGCAGCGATTACACCGAGCGAAGACCTTGATGTTACAATTATCTTCACCGGCAGCAGCTTTATTCTCAGGCTGGCTGAAAATAAAATAGGTGATGTAAATCTTGACGGCACTGTAAACATTTCTGACGCAACCGAAATTCAGAAATATCTTACTTCACTTGTTACTCTCACCGACAAGCAGTTAGCACTTGCCGATGTTGACGGCGACGGTAAAGTTTTAATTCAGGACGCAACAAAAATCCAGAGAATAAGCGTAGGACTGGATTGATAATCTCAGCATTTCCGGAAAAGGAAACAACATTATTAAATTAATACAATAACAAAAACACCGCATATTCAGAAATCAATCCGAATATGCGGTGCTGTTATTTATGCAATATTTAAGGAAACACTGAATAAATCACATAATAAGATTGTTTGCACATCTTGCCGGCATTTTCCGTCAGCCTGCCCAAAAAATCTGACGGCGCAATATGCACAAACGATTTAATCAGTGTTTCCTTAACTCTATCTCTTGTATATCGCTCTAAATACTGTTTTATTCGCAAAAAATTTTTCTAATAAATTGCATACAGATATACAACTTTCATATTTTTCTGCCCATAAGTGAACAGACTTTCAGAAAGGATAAAAGTTATGAAAAAATATTCCTACATAAAGCTTAGCCGAAGCATTTTAGGCTGGAGGTGGTACAAAACACCAAACACCTTCAGGCTGTTTGTTCACCTGATTTTGCGGGCAAATTTCTGTGAGCGTGATTATGAGAAAATCACCGTAAAGCGAGGTCAGCTTGTGACAAGCGTTGCAACGCTGTGCAAGGAACTTAAGATGTCGCCGAGAAGCGTCAGAACCTCGCTTGAACACCTGAAATCGACAAACGAGGTGACAGTCGAGACAACCTCAAAATACTCGCTGATTACTGTGAACAACTACGAAAAATATCAAACAGCGACAAGTATTCCGACAAACGACCGACACGCTGACGACAAGCAGCCGACAAACTGCCGACAACAAGATAAGAAAGAAAAAGAAATAAAAGAATTTAAAAGAATTTATTACAAAGGGAGAGAGAACACGCTCGCCCCGCAAGGACAATTTGAAAATGTTTTTTTAACCGAGTCTGAGCTTGACCGCCTCAGTCAAGACTATCCTATGATTTATCAGGACAAAATTGAACGGCTGTCGGTTTACATTGCTTCAACCGGAAAGCAGTATCAAAACCACTATGCCGTATTGACCGATTGGCTCAGAGCCGATTCGGAGGAAGACCTTGCGAAATCGGCAACGCCCTGCTCCTATGACATTGACAGGCTTGAAGAAATTGACACTCTTGATTTTCTTGATTGACAGAAGCTCTCAGTATTCATTGTCAACAATCCTGACGGCAAGCGCAGTAATATCGTCGTCATAGCCGCCGGAGCGCCGCCTTACCGCTTCCTCTACCACCGCACGGGCAAGCTCCTGTGTGCTGCCCTTATTCCAGCTCTTTATCAGGCTTTCAAGCCACTTATCGTCTCCCGTTAATACTCCGTCTGACACCATTACCACCATATCCCCTGTAGTCAGCTTAAAGCTGTCTGTTGCAAATTTGATTCCGTTTAGTATTCCTGCCGGAAGCGACGGCATTTCCCGCCTTGACACTCTGCCTGATTTTTTTACAAAGGTCATCGGCGCTCCTGCCTTCCGCACCGTTACCCTGCCTGTGAACAGATCTACGCTTGCCACATCAAGGGTTGACAGAGATTCGTCCTCGCTTTTTACCATCAGCGCAGAATTGACTATTTGCAGAGAGGAATCTGCCGAAAGTCCCGAGCGAAGCAGTCTGCCCATAACGGAAGCCGCCATATTGCCGTCAACCGCCGCCCTGCCGCCTGTTCCCATTCCGTCACAGACAATGGCATAGGTCTTGCCGAAGCCGTCGTTGAAGTAATCAATACAGTCGCCGCAGAGCTTTCCGTTGTTGGCAATGTGCTGGTCTGAGCCTATTTCAACATCATACACAGGCATTTCGCTGAGGGTTGCCCTGATTCTTCCGCCCTCCTTGGCTATTAGGGGCAGGTCAAAGCGTCTGCCGCAGCATTTTGAAACCTCTCGCATAATATCGCCCTTTGAAAGCCTTGTGTTTGACTTGTCGGAAAGCACAAGCTCAACCCTCAGCCTTCCGCCGTCGGTCACAAGACAAACGCACTCAATCGGAATTGCGCCTATTGCCGAAAGGGAATTTGTTATCCGTGCAGCAGCCTCGGTATCGCTGCGCATTGTGTTTTTAAATTCCTCGGACATATCCTTGAGTATATCGCTTACTCCCGAAAACTGTCCGGCAACCACTCCCCTAAGCTCCGACACCCTGCGCTGCGCCTCAAGTGCACTGAGATATTCCCTAAACCGACGGTTCATACTGTGGGCAATCTCACCCTTTTTGCAGCAGTTTTTCACAAAGGTTCTGCCCACCTCGGCTTCCGTCACCTTTCCGTTTGCCTCAAGAAGCTGTTCAAGCCTGTAGAAATCGTCGAGAGTGACGCCCTTTCTGTGTTCAAAGCAATAGGATTTTAGTCCGCAGCCGGAGCATACATCAGTCTCAACCTCGGAACAGACTGTTTCAAAGGTGGGCGCACATATTTCGTTTAGCCGCTGTGACACCTTGTTTACATCATTCCTGACATTGTACACAGCCTTTGAAGCGAAGTCCAGCCGCATTACAATATTTCTTCTGAGCGACTCGCTGACCGAAATATTGCTCTCGTTTGAAAAAATCGGAGAAACAATATTGCCCATCTCCTTTGGCAGAAGCATAAAAATAACAGAGCCGACAACGCTCTCTGTAAGCGCACCCGACATAGACGCAATCTCACCGAAGGCAAGGCTCATAATACCGTTTGCAACAACAAAGGAAACAGCGCAGCCGAGCTTTCCCAAGGGGGCAAAAAGTCCCGCCATAAGACCGCCGAAGGCGAAGCCGCCGCAGACAAAGCCCTGTTCCCTGCTTGCAATGCTGAACACCGAGCCTGTTGCTATTCCGCTGATTCCGCCGCCTGTCACCGAGCCGTAGCGGGCGCAGAGCAGAATAACGGTGATTGCAATTATCCGTCCGAGCGAGATACTCTCATAGCTTAAGCTGCCAAAAGCGAGAATCAGTACGCAGCCGGTCATCACAAGGCAGGCACTCTCCTGCTGGGAATATGCCGACAGCCCTCTTTTTTCCTCTGCAAGCCTTACCGACACGCTCATAAAGTAAGCCGCAGCACCTGCAAGCACCGCCTCAATAACACAGTCTGCAAAGGAGCCAAGTGTGCTGGAGCTCACAAAAAGAAGTGCCACTCCCGTTGCAAACACCGGAAGAAATGCCGCAAGGGGGGCTACAAGCGGACTTCTGTTCACTCGGTCAAGGTCGCTTACAAGCCAGCGCAAAGCTCCGATTGCAACTATGGCGGCTAAATAGCGAAAGCTGTTTTGCACATTGAGCAAAATATAACCGAAGCCGGCTCCCACAAGCGAAGGAAAAAGCCTTCGTTTCGGCACCGCCGCTGCAAACGACGCACCAAAGGGGGCAAGCTCGCCAAGCACCGCACCCGACGACACCGCCGCCGCACACAAGGCGTAAACAATATTAATTATGATTGACTTAGGCACGCTTTGCGCCGTGCGTTTCCTTTGTAAGACCTTCTGATTTTCCATTTTCAACATCCTCTTTTTTGCGGCAGGACAGATTATCCTCACAGTAACCGTTCCGATACCAATGCTGTGAATGTGCCGCCCGTGTTTTATGCCGTTTGTATCGCTGACTATATTATATATTCTTCGGCACAATCGTTTTGTCAGTTTCGGGAGGGTAATTTTTATATTCTTTTGTAAAATGCTTTCACAGGTTGATAGGAAGCTTCTCAAAAGGTCGCTGTAAAATGAATCGTGAGCAAAACAACAGAACAAAAAGCTTTTTAAGGCAATACCGCATAAGCACCTCGCAATCACGGCATATATGACCGTAGGTGTTGCCTTGCTTAGAATTATGGTATATAATTATGGAAACAGTGATTAAACCTAAGGAAGGGCTT
>CALYYZ010000059.1 GCA_945607165.1 uncultured Ruminococcus sp.
TATGATATTCCTTGCACAAGTCTTCATACTTTTCTTTTACTAGGGTGTGATAAGTCAAAAACTCAATTTTTTCAATATTTTTAAAGTCTCTTAAAAACCTGCCGAGTCTTCTGAGCTGAGCCTCGTCATAGGTGATTTCGGGTACTATCACATGGCGGATTCTCAGCCTTACACCCTTTTTATCAAGATATTTTGCAAATGCAAGGATATTTTTATTTGTGTGACCGGTAAGCTTCCTGTGCGCATCGTCATCAATGTGCTTTATGTCAAGCATAACAAGGTCGCAAAGCGAAGCGAGCCTGTCAATTTTTTCCGTTTTTTCGGAATCTGCGGGATTAAAGACTGCTCCGGAGGTGTCCAAACAGGTGTTGATGCCGTGCTGCTTTGCGAGCGAGAAAAGCTCAATCAAAAAATCAAGCTGGAGCATAGGCTCGCCGCCCGTTGCGGTGATTCCGCCGGTTTTGTAAAACGCTCTGTTGCGCTCAAATTTATCAATAATTTCCTCTGCCGTATACTGACCTTCTCTGCAAATCTCCTGTGTGTCGGGATTGTGGCAGTAAAGGCAGCGCAGAGGACAGCCCTGAAAAAACACCGTAAAGCGGATTCCCGGCCCGTCAACTGTGCCGAAGCTCTCGAACGAATGAATACAGCCCTTCATAAAAGCTCCTCTGAATCTTTAAATTGCGTTGTGGAAGGTTCTGGAAATAACCTCATCCTGCTGTTCCTTTGTGAGCTTTACAAAGTTTACGGCATAGCCAGAAACTCTGATAGTGAGCTGAGGATAAAGCTCGGGATGCTTTTGTGCGTCGAGCAGCAGCTCTCGGTCAAACACATTTACATTAAGGTGATAGCCGCCTGTAAGGGTGTAGCCGTCAAGCAAAGCGACAAGGTTGTGATTCTGCTGTTCGGGAGTTTTTCCGAGTGCAGAGGGAACAATGGTGAAGGTGTTTGAAATACCGTCCTGTGAGTCCATAAACGGAATTTTTGCAACAGAGGCAAGAGAAGCAACTGCTCCGTTTTCGTCTCTTCCGTGCATTGGATTTGCACCGGGAGCAAACGGCTCGCCGAACTTTCTTCCGTCGGGGGTTGAGCCTGTGTTCTTGCCGTAGGTGACATTTGATGTGATGGTAAGAATTGAGGTTGTGGGTATGCCGCCCCTGTAGGTGTGATTCTGACGGAGATAGTTGATAAAGGTGTGGAGCACCTCTTTTGCAATGTCGTCTACTCTGTCATCATCGTTGCCGTATTTGGGGAAGTCACCCTCTGTGATATAGTCGGTGACAATACCCTTTTCGTTTCTTACAACCTTAACTCTTGCGTATTTAATAGCAGAAAGCGAGTCGGCAACAACAGAGAATCCTGCAATACCCGTTGCAAACCAGCGAGTGACATGCTTGTCGTGAAGTGCCATCTGCAATCTTTCATAACAGTATTTGTCGTGCATATAGTGAATGATGTTAAGAGCGTTTACATAAACCTGTGCAAGCCACTTCATCATAGCCTTGTACTTTGTCATTACATCCTCGTAGTTGAGGTACTCTCCCTCAACTGCACGGTACTTCGGACCTACCTGAACGCCCGTAACCTCGTCAACACCGCCGTTGATTGCGTAGAGCAGACATTTTGCAAGGTTTGCTCTTGCGCCGAAGAACTGCATTTCCTTTCCTATCTTCATTGAGGACACACAGCAGGCAATGCCGTAGTCATCGCCGTGCAGAGGACGCATAAGGTCGTCGTTTTCATACTGCACAGCGTGGTGCTTAATTGAGATTTCCGCACAGAAGTTTTTAAAGCCTTCGGGCAGCTGAGCCGACCAAAGAACGGTGAGGTTAGGCTCGGGAGCTGCACCGATGTTGTTGAGCGTGTTAAGATACCTAAAGGACATCTTTGTTACCAAGGGTCTGCCGTCTGTGCCTATTCCGCCGATAGACTCTGTTACCCAGGTGGGGTCTCCTGCAAAAATCTGATTGTAGTCCGGTGTGCGGGCAAAGCAGACCATTCTCAGCTTCATAATGAAGTGGTCAACGATTTCCTGCACCTCTTTTTCGGTAATTGTGCCCTCAGCAAGGTCACGGTAAGCATAGATATCAAGGAAGGTTGAGGTTCTGCCCAAACTCATAGCCGCACCGTTTTGCTCCTTTACAGCCGCAAGGTAAGCAAAGTAAAGTGCCTGAACCGCCTCTTTGAAATTAGAAGCCGGCTTTGAAATGTCACAGCCGTAAATCTGAGCAAGCTGCTTGAGCATCTGTAACGCTCTGATTTGCTCGGAAAGCTCCTCACGCTCACGGATTACATCTGAATACATAATAATTCTTGTTGTGTCCTTTTGGTGCTGCTTGTCCTCAATGAGTCTGTCAACACCGTACAGGGCAACTCTGCGGTAATCGCCGATGATTCTGCCTCTGCCGTAAGCGTCGGGAAGTCCCGTTATGATATGATTTGAACGGCAGGTTCTCATTTCGGGGGTATATGCGTCAAAAACACCTGCGTTGTGGGTTTTTCTGTGCTCGGTGAAGAAATCAACCACCTCGGGGTCAACCTCATAGCCGTTGTCCTTGCATGCTTTTGCAGCCATTCTGATACCGCCGTAGGGCTGAAGTGAACGCTTCAACGGCTTGTCGGTCTGAAGTCCGACAATCTGCTCCTTTTCCCTGTCAATATATGCTGCACCGTGAGAGGTGATAGTGGAAATGATTTTGGTGTCCATATCGAGCACTCCGCCGGCTTCTGTTTCCTGCTTTTTAAGCTCGCTTACCTTGTCCCAAAGGTCAAGAGTGTTCTGAGTGGGTCCTTCAAGAAAGCTTCCGTCGCCGAAATAGGGAGTGTAGTTTTTCTGGATAAAGTCTCTGACATTTATCTCGTTTTCCCAACAGCCTTCTACAAAATTTCTCCATTCGTTTCTCATTATCCGTTACCTCCGTTTTCATGGTAAAATTGTCTTTGCTGTTTATGTGAATTTCCTTTTTTGGCAAAAAAAGAGCCGACTTAATCTGAGCAATCGCCCAGACGGTCGGCTTAAAATCGTTATACTTCGTGTGGTGAACTCCACTTGTCCGTCAGTCATATAACACCATTAAAATAACATTTTTATTTTGACTTGTCAATACTTTTGCGGCAAGAAAAAAACTTCTGCGTTTCGCTGAAAAATTACTCGCCCAAATACATTTTTTTAAGCAGTTTTATACCTGTCGGCGTTCTGAAAATTTTTTCCTTTGCAGCCTTGACGGCATTAAGGCTTGCCCCGTCCTCGAAAAGATTTACAAGAAAGTCAGCCTCAACAAGAATCCGGTACGGCATTGAGTCAATGTGACTGTAGGTGTGGTGATGACCGACAAGATAGCAGACCTTTTCAATAAAGTCGCTGTCATAGCCCAAGCCTGAAAGCAGCTTTTCAGCCTGGGCAGGTCCCTCAAGCTCCTGATATTTGCCGGCGCTTGAATTGTATTTAAGCTCGCTTTGCTTTATTCCGATATCGTGGACGATGGCAGATACCTCAAGCAGGCTTTGACTGTTTTCGTCAAGATTTTCTCCCTCGCCGATTGTCTTTGCAAGCGCAAAAACCTTTAGAAAATGGTTTATTCTTTTTAGATCCGTGCCGAAATATTCTGTCATGGCTTCAATTAACTTGCCTGTATTTATCATTAGCTTCACCCAAATCTGTTTTTCAGTGCTTTTTTAATGTTTTAATATATGCAAAGGTTTTTTTCTCACCCTCGTCACGAAGCATAACCAAAAGCTTTTCAAGCAGAGCCTCGGTGTTCGGGTGCATACGCTGCTTTCCTCTTATTCTCAGAAAATAATTGAAGGGGTCGCTGTCCTTATAGTTGCTGCCGTTGTAAATCTTGCTTGCTGCAACACGGTCGCAAAACATTTCCACAACATATTTTACCGGCATTTCCACATTTTCGATAGACTTTGTTTTTGGGTTATAGTCATTCCAATATTCATAGTGATGGCGGTTGCGCCCCTTGTGATGCATCCAAGCAAGCGAAGCTCCGTAAAGCTCTCGCTCCCGTTCGTTCGGACTTCGTGAGCCCTGAAAGAATTTTGCCCCCGGCAAAAATTCCGTGGGGGAATACTTGGACAAATCGTGTCGCAGTCCTTGCCAAAAAATTCCGGCTCTTGCGCAGTTTGCAATGACCTTGTGGCGGTGGCGAGTAATTGTTCTGAAGTGCTTAATCGGATGAGCCATAGAAATCACCTCTTATAAAGTAATAAACATATTAACACATATCGGCTTCAAAGTAAACAAAATTCTCCTATTGCGTAATTTGACGAAAAAAGGTATAATTATAGCAAATATTATTCGGCAACCCCTATATCGGTATATATGAGGTGAATATGAAAAAAGCTTTATTTATCCCCATTATGTGTATTGTATTGTGCTTTGCGTGTTTTTTGTGCGGACTTGAGGAATATGCCGTTGCAATTAATTTTGAGCTTAATCCCGAGGAATATGCAAAATACATTCCCAAGGAACCCGAAAAGCACGAGATTTCACTTAAAAATGCGCAAAAGGATCCTGTTGAGCTAAAGACGGGCGAGGCGGCGGTCATAAAGCTGTCCGACAGCGAAAACAAAGAGCTTGTAAGATGGATGACGGACAACCCGGCTGTTGTTTCGGTTGACAGCGGAGGAAGGGTTGACGGCTTAAAAAAAGGCTCGGCAAATGTAACTGCGCTGCTTTTAAGCGGCAAGCAGTACTCCTGCAAGGTCAGGGTGGTTGATGCCGTGAAAAGCGACGACGATCTGTATTCAACCTGTATTACGGCAAACAGCGATATACTCAGAAAGAATCTTGAAAGCAAAAGCAACAGAAATCCGTATCTGATTCGGGTTAACCGCAAGAAAAACTGCGTTACGGTTTTCACCTATGACGAGAAGGGAAAATACACCGTTCCCGTCAGGGCAATGGTAAGCTCCTGCGGAAAGAACGGCTCGACAATAACCGGTCACTTTAAGCTGTATTTCAAAAAGGAATGGAATCCGCTTTATAATAATGTATACGGCTACTATGTAAGCGGAATATCGGGCGATTATCTTTTCCACTCCGTACCGTATCATCTTCCGAAAAGCGACAGGCTTGAGGTAGATGAATTTAACAAGCTCGGAGCAGACGCTTCCCTTGGCTGTGTAAGGCTTGCGGCAGGCGACAGCAGATGGATATATAAAAACTGTAAGCAGGATACCGATATTATTATTTATGATGATGACAATCCCGGCCCGCTGGGAAAGCCCGAAACCATTAAAATAAAGGATAAGTCCTGCGGCTGGGATCCCACCGACAACAACAAGAAAAATCCCTATAACGACAACAAGCCTGTGATTATCGGGGCGAAGGACATTACCGTAAACAAGGGCGGCGAGTTTGACGCATTAAAGGGAGTAAAGGCTCTTGACACCTGCTCAAACGATATCACAAAGAAAATTTCGGTTACGGGAAATGTTGTGACCTACCGCTCGGGCGTATACAAGCTCACCTATTCTGTTAAGGACGCACTGCACCGCACGGCATCAAAGGATATCTCTGTAACAGTGCTGCCCTAAGACAGCGGCGGTGAAAACAAAGCCGAATACATCGGTAGCTTCAAAGCAGTGCAAAAAATAAATAAAAAATAATCGAAAATGCTTGAAAAAAGCGGTGTAAAGCCGTATAATATTACTGTATGAGTATAGGCTCAACAATTTTTGAAAGGAGATGTACATATGATTTATTCTAAAGAAGTAGAGAATATGTGTACAGTTGCAAAAGGACCCAAGCACGGTCCCGCACCTATCCCGGAAGAGGGTAAATGGGTAAAATCTTATGAGATTAAAGACATTTCCGGTCTTTCTCACGGTATCGGCTGGTGTGCTCCCCAGCAGGGTGCCTGCAAGCTCACACTTAATGTAAAAGACGGTATTGTTCAAGAGGCTTTGGTTGAAACAATCGGCTGCTCGGGTATGACTCACTCAGCTGCTATGGCTGCCGAGATTCTCCCCAACAAGACTCTCCTTGAGTGCCTTAACACTGACCTTGTTTGTGACGCTATCAACACTGCTATGAGAAACATCTTTGAGCAGCTCGTTTACGGCAGAAGCCAGACAGCTTTCTCAGAGGGCGGACTTCCCATCGGCGCAGGTATGGAGGACCTCGGAAAGGGTCTTCGCAGCCAGGTTGGTACAATGTACAGCACAAACGCAAAGGGCGTTCGTTATATGGAAATGGCTGAGGGCTATGTTCTTAAGACTGCTCTTGATGAGAACAACGAGGTTATCGGCTATCAGTTTGTAAAGCTCGGCAAAATGCTCGAGGACATTCGTCACGGTGTTGAGCCAAATGAAGCTTTCAAAAATAATATCGGTCAGTACGGTCGCTTTGACGGCGCTGCTAAGTACATTGACCCCAGAGAAGAATAATTCGGTAGGGAGGACACAATAATGGCAGTTACATTTGAAAGTATGGAAAGAAGAATGCCTAAGATTGAGAAGTGCCTTGCCGAGTACGGTATTGCAAATCTTGAAGAGGCAAAACAAATCTGTGTTGACAAGGGCTTTGACCCCTATGAAATCGTTAAGGGCGTTCAGCCCATCGCCTTTGAAAATGCCGGCTGGGCTTACACACTCGGCTGTGCAGTTGCCATCAAAAAGGGCGTAAAGACTGCTGCTGAGGCTGCCGAGGCTATCGGTATCGGTCTTGAGGCATTCTGTATTCCCGGCTCTGTTGCAGAGCAGAGAAATGTTGGCCGTGGTCACGGTAACCTCGGTGCAATGCTTCTCAGAGACGAAACAAAGTGCTTTGCTTTCCTTGCAGGTCACGAGAGCTTTGCTGCTGCTGAGGGCGCAATCGGTATTGCCCGCAACGCTAACAAGGCAAGAAAAGAGCCCTTAAGAGTTATTCTTAACGGCTTGGGCAAGGACGCAGCTTATATCATTTCAAGAATCAACGGCTTTACATATGTAAGAACCGAGTTTGATTACTTCACCTCAGAGCTTAAGGTTGTTGAGGAGATTGCCTTCTCAGACGGCGAGAGAGCTGCTGTTCGCTGCTACGGTGCAGACGATGTTCGTGAGGGTGTTGCAATTATGCAGAAGGAGAATGTCGGTGTTTCAATCACCGGTAACTCCACTAACCCCACTCGCTTCCAGCACCTTGTTGCAGGAACCTATAAGAAGTGGGCAAACGAGAACGGCGTTGGCTATTTCTCAGTTGCTTCCGGCGGCGGCACAGGCCGTACACTTCACCCCGACAATATGGGTGCAGGTCCTGCTTCCTATGGTCTTACCGACTCAATGGGCAGAATGCACGGCGACGCTCAGTTTGCCGGCTCATCTTCCGTTCCTGCTCATGTTGAGATGATGGGACTTATCGGAATGGGTAACAACCCAATGGTAGGTGCAACAGTTGCTTGTGCAGTTGCAGTTTATGAGGGTATGAATAAATAATAATTGTTGAGCATTTTAAAGGCTGTGCCGATTTTGGTGCAGCCTTTATTTGTTGTGTAACTCAAATCGGAAATTAGTATCGGGTATAATTGTGAGTATTGCCCCAAATGTGTTGACTTTAAAGCAAAAAAAGCGTACAATTAAATTTGATTGGAATGATGTTTGATGAATAATGTAAATGAGGTTAAGCTTAGACTTTCCTCTCTTAGTGTATTCAGGGGAATAATGAACAGAAGCGTGGTTAAGGCTTTTTACAAGCTGCTTATGTCGCTTCAAAAGGCTCCCGATGAATTTTTAAGTGCTTACGGTGAGTTTTATTCCCTGATTTGCGAAAGGGGCTGCTCCGACAGGCTTGCCTATTCGCTCACAGAGGCGGCTCTTTTTGATGAAAACTGCTTTACCAAGGCTGCCGCCGCAGGCAAGTATTCCGAACTGCCCGAAAATGTTTTAACCGCCGTCAAGCGTGACTGCGAGGCTATTATTGCCGCCGCTTCGCTTACTGCCGAGGATATTCTCAACGGATATGCTTATTTTGATGAGATAAAGCCGATTGCGGATACCCTGCCCCGCTGGAATATGGGGGAGCCTGCGCCGAGCTTCAGCCTGTTTGACGGTTCACTAAAGCGAGTTGCCGAGTACTACAGGCAAAACGGCTGCGGAATTTTTGCACGATATAAAGCATTTATCTGGCGAGACGGCGATATTCAGCCTGTTTTGCACCCCGATAAAATTGATATGGAGTCCTTTACGGGTTATGAGCTGCAAAGGGATAAGGTTGTAAGCAACACCCGTTCCTTTATCGAGGGCAAAAGCTGCAACAACTGTCTGCTTTACGGCGACAAGGGCACCGGTAAAAGCTCAACCGTCAAGGCTGTTGCAAATGAATTTTTAAGCGAGGGCCTGAGAATTGTTGAAATGCCCAAGGAAAGGCTCATTGATTTTCCGCTGCTTGTTGACAAGCTTGCGGCGCTTCCGATGAAGTTTATAATTTTCATTGATGACCTTTCGTTTCAAAAGCAGGACCAAAGCTACACCACCTTAAAGGCGGTGCTTGAGGGAGGACTTGCCGCAAGACCCGACAACGCTTTGATATATGCCACCTCTAACCGCCGCCATCTGGTTAAGGAAACAATGTCTGACAGGACAGACGATGATGTCAATACCCGTGATAATATGCAGGAGAGTCTGTCGCTTTCCGACCGTTTCGGACTTGCCGTGTGCTACACCGTTCCCACCAGGTCGGAGTTTGTTAAAATTGTAATTGCTCTTGCAAGGGAGAGAGGACTTACCCTGAGCGACGCTGAGCTTGAGGCGGGTGCTGAGAGATTTGCGCTTGCAAGGGGCGGCAGGTCTCCTCGCTGTGCAAAGCAATATGTTGAATC
>CALYYZ010000060.1 GCA_945607165.1 uncultured Ruminococcus sp.
CATTTATAATCCCCCTTCCTTAAGCCTTAACGGAATCTTTGATAACAACGATTCCCTTGTTTGGACCGGGAACAGCACCCTTAACAGCGATGAGGTTGTTTTCTGCGTCAACCTTAACAACTGTGAGGTTCTGAACTGTTACCTGCTCTGCGCCGAGGTGACCTGCCATTCTCTTGCCCTTCCAAACTCTTGAGGGTGATGAGCAGGCACCGATTGAGCCGCCGTGACGAACGCAGGGACCTGTACCGTGAGTTTCCTTAAGACGGTGGAAATTCCATCTCTTAATTACGCCTGCGGTACCCTTACCTTTGCTCTTGCCGGTTACATCAATCTTGTCTCCGGGGGTAAAAGCGTCTGCCTTTACGAGATCGCCTACATTGTAAGCGTCTGTGTCGGCAAAGCGGAACTCTTTAAGAGTTTTCTTGGGAGCTACGCCTGACTTGTCAAAAAATCCCTTCATAGGCTTGTTAACCTTGTGGGGCTTGAGGTCGCCGTATCCGAGCTGAACGGATGCGTAGCCGTCGTTTTCAACTGTTTTCTTGGCTGTAACCACGCAAGGGCCTGCTTCGATAACAGTTACGGGAATTACTACTCCCTTTTCATCGAAAATCTGTGTCATACCGATTTTCTTGCCGATGATTGCTTTCTGCATGAAATGTATCCTCCTTGTAGGTTATTGGTTGGCTTAGCCAACATGACCCTGTCTGCTTGTAGGTTGGTATCTTTTGATTAGAGCTTAATCTCGATATCAACGCCGGCAGGGAGCTCTAAGCTCATAAGAGCCTCGACTGTCTTGTTTGACGGTCTTAAAATGTCGATAAGACGCTTGTGAGTTCTCATCTCGAACTGCTCACGGCTGTCCTTGTACTTGTGAACAGCACGGAGAATTGTTACAACCTGCTTCTCAGTGGGAAGCGGAACGGGGCCCGAAACCTTAGCGCCTGTGCGCTTAGCTGTAGCCACGATTCGCTCTGCCGACTGATCAACGAGCTGATGATCATAACCCTTTAATCTTATCCTGATTTTTTCCTTGACTGCCATTATCGTCGCCTCCTTAAAATCTTGTCGAGCCTTGCAACCGAAGCCTTCGGCTCTTAGTAGTTGGCGGGCGTTTGCTTTCAAAACTTTTTTTGAAACCTTGCCGGGTGTTTCGTAACCCTGCATTAAAAAACCCGTTTAACTATTCAGTTAACCGGGACTCCTGAAAGCATTTGAGCATAGCTATGGCAAAGCAACCCTATTGGCATAGAAATACTCGTGTTTCATTGTAAATCGCCCGGTTTAAAATCGGACATACTCCACGGAAAAACCGGCAAATTCGCCGCAACCTCCCGCTTCATCGCATATCTGGTGCAGTCACGCAAGGCTTATTATACTATGAAAAGGGTGCCAAATCAAGTTTATGAGAAAAATTAATTAGAGAAATTTCAAGAATTTCAGTTTATATTTTTGTAAGATTTGCACATATTGTCAAAGAGATAAAATTACAGTATAATATCTGTACAATGGTTATGTGTTTTATGAAATGAAAGGATGATAATTGTGATTCATATATATTTCGGTGACGGAAAAGGCAAAACCACAGCCGCCGTAGGTCTTTCGGCAAGGGCTGCGGGCAGCAATATGAAGGTTTTGTTCGTGCAATTTTTAAAGACCGAGTTTTCGGGCGAGCGTCATACACTGAGCCACACCGAGAATGTAACCCTTACTCTTTGTCCGCTTGAGCTTAAGTACACCTTTGAAATGGACGAAAAGGAAAAGGCGCAGGCTGCAAAAATTTTCAAGGGAATTTTTGACAGCAGCGTTACCACAGCACTCACAGAACGCTATGATGTTGTTGTACTTGATGAAATCTTTGATGTAATAAATTGCGGAATGGCCTCTGAATCCGAAGTGTTCGAGTTTATTACAAATGCCCCCAAGAGTATTGAAATTGTTATGACGGGACACAATCCCCCCGAAAGATTTTTTGAAATTGCAGACTATATTACCGAGTTTAAGAAAATCAAACACCCCTACGATAAAGGTATTACAGGGAGAAAAGGAATTGAGTTTTGATAAATGACTATAAAAATACAATCGTGTATTTTAATGTTATTTTAACCTATTTTTTACACTAAATTACACGAATTATTTTAAATTTCTTACACTATTCGACACGAAACAACGGCTGACGGAACACAAAACTCCGTCAGCCGTTGTTTTACATTTTTTTAATTATCTCACTTTTTGCGCTGTTATATTCCCCAGGCGAGATTTGACCGTTTTCATATTTATTTTTTAAAATTTCAAGAGCATATTCTATATCGACTTCTTTTTTAGCTAAATAAGAATTTTTTCTCATAAAGAAATTTTGTTTCGGGTATAATCCATAAAATAACAGCAAAGCAACAACATATAAAATCTCACTAAACAACTCCACTAATATGAAAGCCCAAAACTCAAGCCCATATCCTGATTCAAGACAAATAAGACACATATTTACAGTATATACAATCGTAATAACCGTAAACACAAAAATAAAAGCACCTATTATTAGCATTAATATTTTTATAAGCTTATTATCGTATTTCCACCTGATTACCTCTACTAAAAACAATACTGCAAATACAACCACAAATAAAGTATGTAAAAAGTCAAATGAGCCATAAAATCCTCTATGCACAATTTTTAAGCCTAAAATGCATAAGCTATAAATCATAAAAATTATTGTAGAGCTTTCCAGTAAAAATTTGTATTTACTCTTAACTGAAGCTACTAAAAAAAATATAACTTCCGAAACAAAAAGAAAGCAACCAAAAAACATATCTGCATAATACATATCCATACGGCTATATGGAAAACAGATAATTCCGATTATCAAACAAACCATACTTGTAATCAGAACAGCAATAACGGAAGCACCTATAAGTTTTTTCTTCTTTTGAATCTTGGAATCAATCATAAGTTAGCCTCCTCGCTCTGCTTACATCCACATTTTGGGCAAAATATGCTCTCTCTATCAATCTTTTCTCCACAGTTTTTGCAGTATTTTTGACCATAACTACAATTTGTGTGGTGATTAATTTTACCAATCTCCTCATCAAAATCCTGTTGAGTAATCAATCCACGGAATTTAAGGTCATAAAGAGCTTTCACTTTAGGGTCGGTATCCGTAACACGATTGTGCTTAACAACACCTACAAGGACAAATATTATACCTAAAATTAGCACAACTACGCCTAAAGCTATTAAAACTGTTCCGGGACTATTACTTCCGTCATAGAAACTAGTCCTATAAGAGTGCATTTCAATATTATAGTTGATTATCGAACCTCCAACTAAACCAGCTATCGCAACAATGATAAGAACCATACCAACTGCAATCATAAATAAATCACCCTTTTCTATTTTTAGTACTTATAAGTACTATAGAATAAGTATATCATAAATATATGATAAAATCAATAATAAATCATACTATTAAGGGTGATTTTATTGTATTTCAGGAGATTGCGTGATTTGCGAGAGGATCACGATATGAAACAAACAGAGGTTGCCGAGTATTTGGGAATACAGCAAACGGTTTATTCAAGATATGAAAGGGGATTTCAGACGATTCCCGTTGAGCATTTGATAAAGCTTGCCGATCTGTACAAGGTTACCACAGACTACATTTTAAACAGAGAATAACAACGGTTACCGAAGCTGATTCGATAACCGTTGTTTTATATTGATTCCTGATAGAAAGCAGACTTATATTTGCGGAAATCAGACCGCAAAGATTGTCTGCTTTTTATTAGGTATTAGTATTATTTATAGTTTAATATTCTTCATCTCGTCGCCGAGTATATCGCTGATTTCCTTTAGGTGGCCTGTTCGCTTGTCCTTGAGCTTATAGTGCTGAACAAGCCCGAAGCCGGGATACTCGTTGCCCTCTACCATAACGGGACCCTTTGTTGAAAAGGCGATGTCCCAGCCGATGTATCTGACCTGAGGAATCCTTTTGTGCGCTTCAAGACACATATCAAAGGCTTCTTTAACGCCGTTGATTTTAACCTCACTGAATTTTTTACCCGTAAGCGGATGAGAGTCATAAACCTTGCCGTAATCGTCAATTACATTTCCGTAGATTCTGCCGTCGGCACCGAGAGCCAAATACAGGTCGTTTGTGCAGCCGATTACAGTGGACTCGTCCTGATTTATACGAAGTGCATTATTTACAAGGTGAGCCTTGCCGTCCTTATATATTGTAATTATCCTGAAGGAGCATACACAGTTGGGATTGATTTCGTTGAGGTCGTCGCTTTGAATAATCGCCTCTTCTACAAGAAGCTGATTTTTCTTTATAAGCTCATCGTAAAGGCTGTCCGTATTGTTTATATCGGCAACAACAATTTTTGAAATGCCGTGGCCGCCCTCGCCGTTAGGCTCCTTTGCAAATACAACCTCTTTTCCGCTTAAAAAGCTTTTCAGATCCTCTCTGCCGCACTCACGCAGGTTAAGGTAATCACGCTTTAGGTATTCATTGAAAAATCTGTTGAAAACGAGCTTGTCGTTTAAAAGCACGATATATCTGTCATCATTGAGATACGCAAGAATTTTGTAAAACTTCTTTGCAGTAACAAAGGTGTCCTTTTCCGCCTTGGAAATCTCAATATAATTTCCCCGGAAGTAGTCGGTGTAGCCTGAGCCTCTGACAAGAAAATTTCTTATAATATCAAATTTTATATATGCCTTTGACCTGCCGCTGTTCTGATGAATAACCTCAATGTGCTTATTCATTCTTTCCTTGTTTCTGCCCTTGATTTTGCGCAGAAGCCATCTACTCACACCCATTTAATCACCTTGTTCCTTCCTCGTACACCACTTTATTATTCTTTATATATACCCTTTTGTTATTCTTGCCGACATCGAGCAGTGTTTTGGAAATTGAGTTCCCCTCAAATCTGCTGAGAGTGCCAAGCGTAATTCCGCCGCCGAGAATATGCACGGTATCGTCGAGCTTTACGCTGTCGTCAACCCTTACGGTCATCATATTCATTGCAAGCTCACCGATAACCGGACATTTTTTGCCGTTGATTATTACATATCTGCCGATGTGATTCTTGCCGATGCCGTTGTTGTAACCAATCGGAAGCACAGCAATTTTGATATCCTGTGGAGCAGTATAGGAAGCACCATAGCCTACGCACTCACCCTTTTTAACCGTCTTTATCTGAAGGATACTTGTAGTCATAGACATTGCCGGCTTAAGGTCAATCTCGGCATTATATATCATAGGGCTTATTCCGTATTTCTTTCTGTAGTAACTTGTGCGAATATTCCTCAGCTTATTTTTAAGTCCGTCTTCACTGTATTCGGGTGAAACATTGTAGCCGTAGGACAATATTCCCATTCTTACCCCGTTTGCGTAATCAAACTTCGGGTGCGACACAAGAATAACACTGCTGCCCAAATGCACTATGGGAACAGCGCTCAGGTCGATAAGGCTTGTCAGCTCTTGAAACCTTGCTGTCTGATCATCAAAGTGCTTATCAAACATTCCTATTGTGGCAAAGTGAGTATAAATGCCCTCCAAGATAAGCCTGTCGCTGTCGCCTATCAGCTCAGCTGCTGTTCTGACCTCATTTTTATCTTTGAATCCAAGCCTGTTCATTCCCGAGTCTATCTTCAAATGAATTTTCAGTTTTGAATCAACCGATATCTCAGAAAGCTCTCTGAGGTAATTCAGTTCGTGTACTGTTACAGTGAAATTGTTATCCGCCGCAGCAGGAACATCGCTCAGGCTTATAGGCTCTAAAATCAAGACCGGTATATCCGAATTATATTTTCTGATTTTCAGAGCTTCGTCAATATATGATACCGCAATGTAATTAATGTTGTTATTCACAAGCTCATTGACTATATATTCACCGTGGCCGTAAGCGCTTGATTTCAGCACGGCAAAAAAGTAATCATATTCACGGTATTTTTCGGTAATTGCTCTTGCGTTTCTTCCGATGTTATCTAAGCTTATGGTAACCCTTGTTTCGTTTGTCACGATATTCCCTCACCATTTCGATTTATTAATATACTCAACGACATAGCTGCGCATTATATCCTCAATTCCCTCAGGCTCGTCAGGCAGCAGTATCAGGAACTGTCCTCCGGCTCTCAAAAGGAAGCCGTCGTCGCCGCAGTTGTTTTTCAGCTTTTTACATTCATCTATACTGTCTGCATCAATTATCCTTGAAACAACATCAGTTACTTTTCTTTCGTCATAAAGCCTTGTTCCGCCTATGACAAAAACAACAGATGAATTTTTAAAGCCGTTTTTTATTCCCTCGGCAAGTCCGACTGAATCAGTGGAAAACGAGGTTTTTCTCACAAGAAATACAGTAGTGGACAAGGAATGTTTTAATGCCTTTTCACAAAGCGAGGTTTTCTTTGCAGAATAAAATATTATTGAACAGTCCAACCTATACTCCTCCTTGAGTTTTAGGGTCCTCCGATTTCAGCACATAGGTAAACGACGGGGCAATATCCATATTAACCGTAACCTTACTGTAATCAAGCTGCCATTCCTTAAAGTAATAATTGTAATACTCGTCACTTGGCTTTTTAGGATTTTGCTTCGGCGGCTTTGCAGCCTTTCCGTACTCAACCTTCTGTGTAGTAAGAACCGAGCCGTCATAGTCCAAAAAGCGCACCGTCAGATACACCTTGGCCTGAGTGGTTGCCTGCTGTCTTGTTCCGCTTGAACCGTTACCGCCGGAGCCGGCAGTAGAGGAAGCTGCGGTCGGCTCAATAACCTTTTGCTTTTTAAAATCGTAATCGCCGTTGTACCAATCAATCTGTCCTTTTTCATAGGCTGTACAGAAATCGGTTACGGTCGGTCTTGTTCCGCCGTATGCAGAGTAATACACATTAGGCCAAACAGCATTTTTATTAAGGCTTGCTCTCTTTACATCAACCTTTGCAGACTCTCCTACTCTCACCCTTCTTGCTACGACAACCGTTCTGAAATTGGTGAACTCGTATGAACAGGTTGAGAGGGTAATCAGCTCATCATCTTCGTTTACATCAACAGGGCAGTTAAACAGTGAACGCACCCTGACATTGTAAACATAATTCATAAAGTCCTTTTCGTTTTGGAAGTTGCCTATCATATAGTTAAAGAACTCTCCGTGAGAGGAAAGGGTATTTGTTTTAAACACTGAAATAATCTTGTAGGTTCCTTTAGCCTCCGGAGTATCAAACCTTATTGTGGGTGCTTTCTTGTAAAAATCAAGATTTCCTGTGGTTCCGCCGTATTTCATAAGGTCGCCGAACATTGAGCCGTCCTGGATATGGTGAGCGTGCATTACAATGTTTTTGCTGTCAATGCCCTTTGTGCAGCGATAGTCAAGGAAAACGCTGCCGAAGGAATCGTATTCTCTTTTGTAATTGTGGGAAAGATAATACTGATATGTTCTGTCATCACCCTTGTGATAAAGCACAGGATAATCAATATGAGTATCATTGAGCTGAATCCACGCAACTATTTCGCTGTTGATTTTTTTAAGAGCCGCCCAATCTATGGTGTCGTCCTTTTTCGGCTTCTTTACTTCACCGTCTTCGGTAATTCCGTGAGCAATACGCTGAATCTCACCGTTAATCGCAGCGCTTCTCATACTGAGGAAAACCATATTATACAGCAGCAGGCCGAGTGCCGCAACAAAAACCAAGAACGAAGCAATAACTACACATTTTCTTGTAATCTCACCTGCGCCGTCACGCTTGAGAGGAATAAAACGATTGACAAAGCCCGTTCTTTCGGGGACAAACTCATTTGCGGAAAATCCGCCGGGGTACTCCTCTGCTGAATTTTCAAATATCTCCTTGGTGCGCACCGACGCCAGAGTGATTACATCGTCATCGCTCTCTCCCGTAAGGCTTGACTGGGGCAAAACCGCAACCTGAAGTCCCTTAAACATAAAGCAATAGCCCTTGTAGCCGTTGCCGAATTCTCCGAGCTTAAACACCTTTGACTTCTTTTTAATGAGCCTAAACTCCTCTGTCAGCTCATCAAGCCTTTCCTGATCTGCTCCCTCTTTTTTTGCCTTTTTAAATGCGGCGTCTCTGTTTTTCCAATACTTTTTCGGAACCGGATCGTTTTCAAACCTCTCTGCCTCTGCAACCGTTTCAACGAAATACCTTCTGAAAGACTTGCTGTCGGTTGTAGAAAGTGCGTTTGCAATTACTACTACATCGGGTTTTTTCTCGGCAGCAGCAATGGCATTAAGCTCAGCTCTGATTTTTTTGCCGTTTAAAACACTGGTTTTAATATCGGTAAGGGTATATTCATAGTCGCCCAGACGCTTTTCAAGCGACTCTCTGCGTTGTCCAAGAGATGTTGTATCCTTTCTTCTGACTACAGAAATAATCTCTATATTCAACTAAGCTCACTCCTTATATCACTCAACAGCCGAAATAAAGGTTGTTTTTAGATTTTGCAGAGCCTCTTCGACAAGAGGTGCAAAATTTGCCTTATCCTGAGCTTCCTTAACATATTTCAGAACAGGTCTGGTTCTCGGATGCTTGGGCGTAAACACTGTGCAGCAGTCCTCGTAAGGCTCTATTGAGGTTTCAAATGTATCAATCTTATAGGAAATATCAATTATTTCCTGCTTATCCATACCTATAAGCGGTC